>WRDA01000191.1 GCA_009783675.1 Symbiobacteriaceae bacterium
TGCGCGCGTTCATAATAATGCGCAGGTATTTGAATCGAGCATATAATTCATAGAGGAACCCTTGGAGAATCAGTCATAGGATTATTACGAGCAGCAAGTACAGCCTCGACAAAATCGTCAGTAGCAGGTTCGGTATTGAAAAAATTATCCCACGCTTTGTCTTTTTCAATTAGGCATATCATTTGCCCGACCCTTTGGATGCTTACTTCGGTGCAGTTAAAGCGGAACTCCTTTGGCAACCGTACCGCTTGGCTTTTTCCGTTTTGGAATATTTTAGCTGTTTGCATTTTATCACCTCAACAGTAGTATATACTCAAGTAGCTATTTCGTCAATCGTAAAAGATGAGACGGGTTTCAACTATAATGTTGAAACCCGTCTATGGATTGGTGGGCGGTGACGGATTCGAACCATCGACCCCCTGCGTGTAAAACAGGTGCTCTAACCAGCTGAGCTAACCGCCCATATGTTGGTGACCCCAACGGGATTCGAACCCGTGTCGCCAGCTTGAGAGGCTGGAGTGTTAGACCACTTCACCATGGGGCCATATTTGGTGGGATACGATGGGATCGAACCATCGACTCCCCGCTTAAAAGGCGGGTGCTCTACCCCTGAGCTAGTATCCCGAGGTGCTTTGGTATTATAACGATATGCGTACCTCGTTGTCAATAAGAAAAATTCAGAGGGTATCCTCTAAGCGCCCACCATGTCTGTTTCTTCCGTTCTCAGGACATGTGCCTGAGAACGGGCTTGCTTAGCGGGGGTTACTCAAGGGGGTACGCGTACCCCCTTGAATTATCTATCCCCTGCTGCAGATTTCGGTAGCGGCTACGATCCCCGAGGCAGATGCCTGCACGAGCCCACGGGTCACACCGGCGCCGTCTCCGGCAGCGAAGAAGTTGTGCACCTGAGTCTCCAGGGTCTCGCTTAATTGTAGCCTGCTGGAGTAGAACTTGGCTTCCACGCCATAGAGCAGGGTGTGCCTGCTGGCGACTCCAGGGGTCACCTTATCAAGCGCTTCCAGCATCTCGATGATGCTCTTAAGATGGCGGTAAGGCAGCACCAGGGAGAGGTCGCCAGGGGTGGCTTCCTTCAGGGTCGGCGCGACCAGACCACGGCGAATCCTTTCCGGAGTGGAACGTCGGCCATCGAGCAGATCGCCGAGACGCTGCACCAGTACACCGTCGCCAAGGAGATTGGCGAGGGTAGCGATATACTTGCCGTAGGTGATGGGGGAGTTGAAAGGTTGAGTGAAGTTCTTGGAGACCAGGAGAGCGAAGTTAGTGTTCCCGGTGCGTTCATGAGCGAAACTATGCCCATTGACGGTGCATAATCCCCGGGAATTCTCGGTGACCACCACGCCATAAGGGTTCATACAGAAGGTGCGCACCTGGTCATCGAAGGATGGCGAATAATAGATGAACTTCGATTCGTAGATCACATCGGTAAGAGGCTCCGTGATCACTGCCGGCAGCTCTACTCGAACCCCTATGTCCACAGGGTTGTTGCTATGCTTTAGCCCCAGACGCTTAGCCTCTTCATCAAACCATTCGTGACCCTCACGTCCGGGAGCACAGAGAAGATAACGACAGTCCAGCTTTTCCCCGTCTTCCAGGAGGACGCCGACGACTCGCTTGCTGGTTTCCGTCTGGTCGATCAATATCTCACTGGCGACAGTATTGATGCGAATCTCAGCTCTTTCTCCCACAGCCTCCCGTAAGCGGGTCAGGATCTGGAAATTGACCTCTGTGCCAAGATGACGTATGCGTGCAGGCAGAAACTTCAAGCCTGCCTGAGCTGCCTGACGATGGATTCGGCTAATCTCCTGCTCATCCACGCCGAAGACTTTCGATTCGCCTCCGTAAGCCACGAAAGTCTGGTCGACCATCTCGATATAATGCAACAGATCGTCCTGACCGATATATTCCCCCAGCCAGCCACCATAGTCGGTGGTTAGGGTCAGTTTGCCGTCAGAAAAGGCTCCTGCTCCTCCCCATCCCGAGGTTATGGCGCAGCGCTGGCAATGGACGCAGGGGATATGCTCCTTGCTCATCGGGCAGACTCGTTCGGCGATATCTTTTCCTCGCTCGATGATCAGTATTTTCCAGGAGGGTTTCATTCTGGCAGTTTCCATGGCGGCGAAGATCCCGGCTGGACCGGCACCGATGATAATCAGGTCATATTGCATGGCTGTGTCTGTTACTCCTTTTCACTGCTCCGGGTTTGCTCCTGTCCCCTGGGCTTGGTGCGATCACTCTCCTTATCACGGCGAGCGAACTTATTAAACTGACGCAGATAGAAGAGCTCGACCGATCCTGTAGGACCGTTTCGTTGCTTAGCCAGGATGAGTTCGGCGATGCTGGCAGAACTGCTGGCAGCGCTGCTTTGGTGGCTATAGTAATCATCGCGATAGATGAAGAGCACCAGATCGGCATTGGCTTCGATGCCCCCTGATTCCAGCAGGTCCGAGAGCATGGGGCGCTTGTCCTGACGTTGTTCCACGGCGCGGCTCAGCTGTGAGGCGACGACGATCGGGATATTCAGTTCCTTAGCCAAAGACTTCAGCATTCTGGAGATACTGGAGATCTCCTGTTGCCTGTTCTCGCTGCGTCCTCCCAGAGTCATCAGCTGCAGATAATCGATGACGATCAAGCCAACGCCAAGCTCCTGTCTCATGCGTCGCGCTCTGGTTCTCAGCTCCATCGCCGATAGTGCCCCGGTATCGTCGATATAGATCGGCGCGGCTGACAAGGGGCCTACGGCTCTGCCGATGGAATCCCAGTCGCGGTCACCAAGGAACCCCCGGCGCATATTATGAAGGTCCACTTCTGCTTCGGCACAAAGCATTCTCTGAGCCAGTTGTTCCCGGGACATCTCCAGGGAGAAGAAAGCCGTGGGAATCTTGGACGATATGGCGGCATGCTGCGTGAGGTTTAAAAGCAGGGTAGATTTGCCGACTCCCGGACGTGCCGCGATAATTATCAGGTCGGAGTTTTGCAAGCCTGATGTAAGTCGGTCAAGTTCTTCAAATCCGCTGGGAATGCCGGTGATGCCGCTGCGGGTATCCATAATATGGCTAATATTGTTATAGGCTTCGGCCAGGACTTCATTGATTGGGACATATGTCTTTTGACTGCCTCCTCGGGAGAGAATCTCCATCAGAGTACGTTCGGCGGCGCTGAGGATGTCCTCTGCAGCTTCCGCACCGAGGAAAGCCTGATTAGTGAAGCGGCTGGAAGCGGATATCAGCTGCCGCAGTAAAGAACGATCCCGCACCTCACGGATGTAGAGGGCGAGATTCGCTGTGGTGGGTGTGGATTGACTCAGCTCGTTAAGGTAGAGCCATCCCCCCACTTCTTCGAGTTTTTGACGACGGCGCAGTTCACTGGAGA
The DNA here is from genome assembly GCA_009783675.1 of Symbiobacteriaceae bacterium. Lineage (GTDB taxonomy): Bacteria > Bacillota > JAAYKD01 > JAAYKD01 > WRDA01 > WRDA01. Next base: position 3,391 of record WRDA01000191.1, read on the forward strand.
TGGTGACCAGATCGACTGCTTCCCCCTGGACATAGAGAGTCCTGGCGGCAGCGAAGATATGTCGATTGGCATCGCGAAAGTAATCCTCTTCACGCAGTTCTTCCAGGACAGTAGTCGCGGCACGACTGTTTAAGAGCATGGCTCCCAGAGTCGCCAGCTCCGCTTCCGGATTATAAGGGGGATTGCGCTCGCTCACGACTCGACCAGCATTCTCGAAAGCACCTCTTCGATGGTATCCAGACCAACCAAAGGAATACCCACAGTCCCTTCGCTTAACTCTTTAGCGTTTTCCCGCGGCAGCAACAACTCGCGCATGCCTGCCTGTTTTGCTCCATAAGCCTTGCCGTAGAGCCCTCCCACCGGTTTGAGGTGACCCTGGAGAGAGATCTCACCGGTGATGGCCAGGTCCTGTCTGACA
>WRDA01000192.1 GCA_009783675.1 Symbiobacteriaceae bacterium
AGGGAAGGGACCCATCCGTGTAGTTACTTTGTATCCTGATTCGATCCCGAGTTTCGTAAGTTCTTTCATGATGTCGCCTATGCCACCGGAGGTCACACGGACAAAGTCCAAATCTTCGCTATATCGATATGGTCGAGGAAGTATTAGCTTATGTAATGCGGTGCCTCCGCGAAAGATTAGCTCTGCGGATAATAACTCGTTGGTGTATATATCACAGATAGCCTTGGATAGAAGCAAGTCTTGTTCAACTTGTTCTCTTGTAGGCCAGGGATGAGTAACTCCCCAGGAAGTTATTGTGTTGTAGGGTATCATAGGTCAGGTGACACCTCCCTGTTGATACCGAGCTTCCACCTCTTATTAATGGCAGTGATGCGTCCTCCCTGGGGATCGAGCAGGGATGTAGCAGCCTCACGCTTTCTACAGTCTGTGTGTAGCTCTTCCGCATCAACATCGGTATAACACTCCAGAAGGTAACCCAAGCGGCGTGATGCTGTTACGGGATACATCGCTGATAACCTTGTCAGAGCTTCCATGTTGAGATTAGCGTCCTCACTCAGTTCGATAATCAGATTTACAGCGTTGTCAATGCCACCTACGATCCCAATGTCGTTGGCTATGTCCATTAGAGTGGTCTCTCTGTTAGAAACATATGCAGAGCCACTTTTCGTTTCCACCTTCTGAAGAGTTAGCTGTTGAATATGGTTACGGCTATAAAACTGGAAACGCGTACGTCCTACTTCTCTTCCTCTGATAGCCCGTGAAGTAGCCACCTGAAATACCTGTGGTGCATGATACGCTGCACCATACCATGCTGCAGCTGATAACCATCCCACATAGTATGCCGCATGCAAGTAACACATTAAGGCATCTATGTACTCCATGGCAGGTGGTGCTCCCCAACTCATGTATTCAGGTGGAATGGGGATCCACAATCCCTGTGCGGGTGAAACTATCTCCTTTCTATGTTTAAGGGCTGCCATTCGCTGAGGAAGTTGAGTTGTTGGAATTCCCAGGATTGCGGCATATTCCTCTGTGGTAATCGACGAAATACCGTTCGAGAGGAGCCAGTTGACCGAGTCCGAAGCCTTGACCCGATTACCATTACATAAGTCATTCATATTCATGTTGCAAATAATAACACAAAGGGAGAGATAACGCAATATAAATATAGCATCACAGTAATCTGAGCTTATAGGAGGAGAGCTGTAGAACAGCAGTAAGAACCCTCTTTGTAGGTGAAAGGCGGTGTGAAGAGACGAAGGCAAGAATCATAGAATATAGGGTAAGGCGAGGAATATCTACTCTCGATCTGGCCGAGGCTGTCGGCATACCATCGAGAATGATGTATAACATTGAGAGAAGAAAAGACTTGCCCATGTCAATGGCGGGTAAGTTGCCCGCTGTCTTTTGACGCAGAATCGAAGATTTGCTTGTGTTTGAAGGTATGTTATATTCTGCAACAGAAAAAGCGTTATGGTTTGCTTATGTTGCCATTTTTACCGCGGAGTATCTTGGAGAGAGCATAAAAGATACTGTGAACGAAGAACCAAACCGACAATTGCAACGATCAGCATCGCAATCAACAGAATGGTCGAGATGATTTCGAAATCAGTCACAGCTTCACCTACCTTCCTTAAGTCAATGTCATAAAACATTCGAAATAGGTGCAATGAAGGTAAGCCTTCCACCCAGCATTCAACTCTCTGGAGGAGCAAACTCCTCGCAAAGAACCCTTCTCCCTTTACGGAGGAGGGCTTTTCTTTTCTGAGCTATCTCAGCCAAATCACAGGAGGTGGTTTCTATCTACTTCATACCGCGAAACTTCAGCGATAACGGGCGTGTCTTGGGACTGTTTGAGGGCCGTCATGTTATCCAGGCGGGGATCTGGGGAGTTCCCTTTAGTATACTAGTCGCAATCATACCCTGGTTACCTCTGCAGGTGAAAGCCATAATCTGGGGAGCAGTAGCAGGATTTCCTTGCCTGATCATCCTCAGCGGCATGCTGGATCTGCTTACCTGTCGTATAAGGTTTAGCAGGGAAGCGAAGATATACCACTCTGTCAGGGAGATGCGGCAGCATGGATAGCATCAGGGAACTTATCAGCTCGTTTATTCCTTTCTCCGAAGTGCTTGCGACTGATAATGTAGAAGAGTTGCTGGGGATCATCTCTTTACTGAAGGGCATCCTACACCACCGGAGCGGTTACTGTATGGTCATGGAAATAGAACCACTCAACTTCCTTCTCAAGAGTGAGGAAGAGCAGACCTTCATTATCTCTACCTACAACGATTTAATTAAGCTCCTGAAAAGACCATTTCAGGTGCTCACTCTATCGCTACCTGCCGACATCAGCGAGCATATCGAGTATGTGGCGAGGAAGGCAAGCGCAGAGGCTCTGGATGAAATATATACAGCAACGATTTCCTACCTACAGTTCGCTTCTGATGTATCCCGACAGCAGGCTGTTACCAGGCGTTACTTCCTGGTATTACCCGCAGTAAATCCTTTTGGAGGATTCGACGAAGCCTACCGGGACCTGGCAGAGGTGAAACTAAGGGCCCAACAGGTCTTTCGAAGATGTGGCAACGATATATCGGAGAAAGAGCCGAACAAGATTTGGCTGGAGTTACTTTGTTTTCTACTTAAGAGAGAATATGCTACTAACTCAGACCTCTCCGAACTAGCCTCACTCAGAGAGATAATACCATCTTACATAGACGACACAGATCCTCAGGCTATCAAGATAGAGGGTTCTTTTAGTAATTATCTGCTTTGTGTGGACTACCCATATAGCGTGCCTGCGGCTTGGCTGACCGGCATCATCAATGCAGGGGAAGGTATAGAACTCTCCCTTACAGCCTTTCCCCTACCAAAAAGGGATACAGTGCACGAGATCACACGCTATACCGGCTACTCTCAGGGAAAGCTTATCGAGGCGCCGAATGCGGTGGATAGCGATATCACTGCCTCAGCCCTGCAACACGCGCTCTATATTCGTAAGGCGCTGTCCGAGGGTGATGAGCTGTGGGATATGTGTCTGATCATCAGGGTATCAGCCAGTGATAAGGAATCGCTAAATCAAAAAACCAGAGATGTGGAGTCTCTTCTTACCATGCAGGGTATCCGCTACACCCAGGCCACCTATCGCCAGAAGGAAGCGTTTCTCTCTACATTACCCCTGGTATCCATGATACCCAGCCTGAGACGTGAAACAAAGCGTAACATTCTCGCATCATCTCTATGTTCCACCTATCCCTTCGTCTCCTATGAGGTATCGGATCCCAGTGGGGTTATGCTGGGTATCAACGAACATAACGGCTCCCCGGTTCTTCTGGATATCTTCAACAGTCGCAAATACAGTAATGCCAACATGGTAGTCCTGGGATCTTCTGGTAGCGGCAAGACCTTTGCTACCCAACTGCTGGCTTCCAGGTTTCGTCTTCAGGGAGTGCAGACGATGTTCATCTGTCCGCTCAAGGGACACGAATACCGCAGTCTGTGCCTCAATCTGGGTGGTAAGTATATACGCTTGGCTCCCGGGTCCGGGCATTGCATCAACATCATGGAGATACGAGGAGACTCGCTGCGCAACCATAACGATAGTTTCCTGTCAGTCAAGATGCAGAGTCTGAGAGCCTTCTTTTCCATCATGTTACCGGACCTGACCTTCAGACAAAGGCAGAAGCTGGATGAAGTGCTGATGCTTACTTATCTGGAAAAGGGTATTACCCTGGATAACTCCACAGTATACGACTACTCTCTGGTC
>WRDA01000193.1 GCA_009783675.1 Symbiobacteriaceae bacterium
CTGTAAGGCAGGTCCCGATCATAGAGGAGGCGGGATTGCTGAGTGTCGCCGGGGAAGTCGTCTCTGGGCCATTGCTGCTGCAGATCGCAGTAGTTGCCGTCTTCGGAAGCGTAATTCTTCCAGATAGTGACCCTGTCCACGTTAACCGAAAGACCCATCATCTGCAGGGAACGGTAGAGGTTCTGGTCCAGCTCCATGCCTCCTGCTTCCAGGAGGACCATGGCAGCATCGTTGACTGTATGCAGCAAACCATCCCGGTATTCGATCTCCTGCATCATGCGAATGTTCTCCCGCAGGTCTCTGGCATAGCTGGCGATGGCATAGTCATCACCGTAATGGACCCGCACCAGGGTGATCTCGCAGGGAATCGGCGTGCCATCCAGGAGGCAGTGCACCCAATTAAACGAGAGAAAACCATCGCGAAAACCCTGTTGCAGATTGGCATGCATGGTCTCAGTTGAATTGCTTTCATCGGGCTGATGCTTGGGAGAGAGATCCTCGAAGCGATCGAGAAACTCCTGCTTGTCTTGCAACCCAAATAACTTGACCGCTTCGTTGTTACAGGCGATGAGATTGCGACTGCGATCCCAGAGGAAGCAACAGAGCGGGGTGGCATCCAGCATCAGACGGGCGCGTTCGTCCACCTGCCGCAGTAGGGCTGCCTGGGCGTTGCGATTGACCGCACTGACCAGCATGAGGCTGGCGGAGCGCAGGATGCTGATCTCTTCATCGGTGAAATTGCGCTCGCTATGGCAGTCGTCGAAGGTGACATAACCCCAGAAAGTACCACCAGGCGACACCGGAATAGCACAGAATGATTGTATGCCAAGACCATCCAGCACACCCTGATCGTAAGGAGAGAGATCGCTTAAGGGACCATGGATGGCTTCATCGTTGAGGAAGCGGACTTCCCATTCGGGGTTATTATCCCGATAGGTGAAGATACTGCCTGGCTCCACGGCATTGGGCAAATAGCCAATGTCGCTGGTCCAGCGGAAGAGCAGACGATAGCAGAGTTTATCGTCCACATACTCATTATGCCAGATGATGATGCGGTCGATGTTGGCTCCCTGAGCGATATGGTGCATCCCCTCGTGAAGGGAGGCGATGAAGGCTTCTTCGTCCACTGTAGACAGGAGCATGTTAGCCGCTGTATTAACCTCGAACAGAAGATCCTGCAGGCGTTCCTGCTCCTCGCTGAACTGTTCGATATCCCTGGTATGGGCGCCGAGGCGATTAGTAAAGCTCTGCACACTCTTGGCCATGGCTCCGATCTCGTCGTTACGCTCCGCGCCATAGATGACATCGGAGGGCGAGACGGCATTGGCGATGCTCAAAGATAGGCGCTGCAAGGGACCGAAGACCAGACGGCTGTTGATGGCCAGACCCAGACCTAGAAGGCAGAGGAAAGCCAGGGCAGCGACGATGGTCAGCAGGGTTACCCGTGGCAGGGTCAGGAGAGGTGGGCTGTTATAGAAGGAGACCGCTGACCAGTTGCTGTTGGCAACCGGAGCAATAGCCATGTAGTTGTATCCCTGGGAAAGCTTGGCTGTGGTAGTGCGCTCGGGCATGCTTTGGTTCTGCGAACCTTTATAAATTGATAAATAAGCCCGGATGATGGATTCCACCATGGGATCCGCATGCATGTCATAGGCGTACTGAGGGTAATACATATTGCCAATGCGTTCCGCAGAGCTGTCCATGCAGACACGGCCATCCTGATCGATAAGGTAGCTGGAGACTGCCTGGGCGGCGACGGTGTTATGATCGGCGAAGATCCTGGCATAAGCATCGTTATAGGAGAGAGGGATGGCGACCACGCCAAGGAGTTCTCCGGAGCTGCGAATATTCGAAGAGCTTGTATCCGGTGTTACGACTTTATAGCTAAGCCATAGTTGATTGGTGGCATCCGCTGAGATCGATAGCATGGAAGCTTCCTGAGAAGTGGAAGCTGACGATGAAGGGCCTAAAGGGATGGCAGCGGGACCGAAATCTACTGCCGGGGTAATGCTAAGGCTGTAATCCAGAGCCGTGGAGAGGCTGTCGACGAACCAGGCTGCGGAATGATTAGCCTCACTGAGGCTGTCGATGCGGGAAACGGTGGCTGAGACCGAGCCGGTAGCATCGGGAGGAGGCAGAGAGAGGATGGCCTGGTTAGAGGGGAACCCGACATGCAAAACCCGCTCTCCTATATTATGAAAATACCTGCGCATATCTTCGGAGGGAATCTGTTGATCGTCAGCTTCACTGGCGGCGCTCAACCAGGACAGCACCTCTTCTCGTTCGCAGAAGTAGCGCAAATTACTGAGGTCAGCGGCGATAAATGCGGTCATCCGCTCCCCCAGCTCGGAGGCAAAGAGGCGTGTGGATCTAAGTGCGGCGTTTTCGGCTGTACCGCTGAAAGCAAAAACTACTGCTGCCACAAGTAAGGCAAAGACCACCACAAAGAGACTCGATTGCAGTATGCGAGCATACATAACAATCTTACCCCTGGATGTTGGTATCTTCGCTGCCCCCTCCAAGTCTGGTCACTCCTTTGGTTAGCAATGCAGTGCCAAGCTCCGTTTTTTGCGTTCCTGTTATGTTGAATATGCGTCTATTACGAGCATCATACTCGTCAATACTGTTTTTGTCAAGTTTTTGCCTCTATACACCCATCTGTAACCAGATTTTAGACTTTCAGTCTTTACATTGTCATATGGTATAGTGCTTTTTAAGTGATGTGTTGATATACCGTTACTTTATATGACTGTCCTCCCAGTGAGACAGCATACTTTACAGGCGTGGCAGCTGCATTCTCTGCGAGCCATTGTGCCACTTTGCCAAGATACTCGTTATCATCATGGAGAGCTTGAAGAGCTGCCTCCCAGCTGACAGAAGTGAAGCGAACCTCATCTCCCGGTTGCAGTTGACCGAAGATGCGCAGGTCGCTGCCGATGACCGTAGCGATCTTGGCATATCCCCCTGCCGTCTGAGCATCAGCAAGGAGGACGATGGGTATGCCCTGGGCCGGGACCTGGATAGCCCCGCAGAGGATGCCATCGGAGACGATCTCTTTCTTATCATTGTGCTTTAGAGTCGTTCCGGAAAGGCGATAACCCATGCGATCGGCTTCGTTGCTGACCTGCCAGGTTGTGTTGAGGAAGAGAGTTATATTCTCCTGATCGAAGTAATCGTCCTGAGGGCCGAGAATCACCCGGGCGGTGGGAATGCAATCAGTGGGAAACTGAGAAGAAATAGGGAACGGTCTGGCGATTTGCTCAGCCAGATGAGGCGGCAGAGGTCCGACCCAGAGGGAAGACTGATTCGCAGCAGTCGGGAGAGTGGCCAGAATATCACCACTGCGCAGGGCACGCCCCTGATAGCCACCGAAGGCGCCGCGCAGGTAGGTGCTGTAACTTCCCATAATATCCGGGAGATCGAAGCCTCCCTGCACAGCAAGATAGCTGCGACAACCGGAACGCGGAGCAGCGAAGCTGAGGCGATCACCATCGGCAACCGTGAAGCTGCCTACAGCAGGAAGAGGCCAACCATTGAGCTGAGCGCCCAGATCACCACCTGCCAGAGCTACTACCCCTTCGCCACTGAAGCGGATGCCAGGGCCAATGAGGGTGATCTCCAAACCAGCCGTCGACTGCGGGTTGCCGACCATGATATTGGCTAAGCGAAGAGCTCCCGCATCCATCGCTCCGGCTGCAGGTAAACCAGAGGCGCGGTAGTGACTTCGCCCCAAATCCTGA
>WRDA01000194.1 GCA_009783675.1 Symbiobacteriaceae bacterium
CGGCTCAAATAAGTTTCTCTTTTGATCATCCGAACGACTCCTTAATCATAAATCACTTTGAGTGTAGCACAGTTACAGCTATAAAGCAATTGGTTTTAGAAGCATTTACAAGTTATAACTGATGTTTCGCCTCCAACCCACAAACGACAAGATATAAGAGTGTGCAACAGAGAAACTCATCCGGAACTGAAACAACCCGCAATCCCTTTCAGGTTGCGGGTTGTTTCGTCCATGGCGGAGAGAGATCCGCCCGATGTTACGGATTAAGGAACTTACTCCATTTTCATCGGCGGTCCATCGTACCACTGAGGCGTCTTGTATTTTTTGGACATTTGAGAACGATATTTGGCCATTTGCTCGGCTAAGAACCCAACGGGAGGAGCAACCTCTTTACCAGCCGGAACAAAGAACTTTCCATTCTCGGGATCATACTCGTACTTTCCTGCCATGCTGAAGAAATATGGCAGATATGAAACGAACCGGGCTTCTCCGTTCTCATCCAGTACTAAAGCCTTGCCATCATTCTCGTAGTTATAGAAATGCTTTTGCTGCATCTTCTTAAAGTCTTCGCGAACCGCAGCCAGCTTTTCGGGGTTGGTCAGGAGTTCGATAGCACTTACTGCCATTGCCTGAGCTCCAGCGATGACACCTTTATGAGCAATAGTAGAACCGGAGCATGCGGTTGTTGACCAATGATGACCAATGTGTCCCGGGACACCGACAGGGAATCTGACACTCGCCAGAGGTGCAACCAAAGAAACCTCACCTATGTCGGAAGATCCTCCGCCTACGAAGGTCTCGGCCTCTCCATCCGGTTTATCCGGAATTGCTGAATCATCAGGAAGACCTGCTTCTTCTGCTCCTACGTTTTTTTGCAACTCCCTGGCAAACTCCTGCTCTTCAGCAGTCCATTCGGGCATTCCCACGTTAAGGATATTTTCCTGAATCATGCGAGCCAATGTTTCATTTCTATAGCATTGGTGGATGGCTACATAGGGGGTTACCTCCATGCGGGTATCCGTAGCAAGAGCTGCGGCTTTGGCACAGTTAAGCACTCTTTCGAAATCCGACTTGATTAGTTGATCGGAGTTCCTGACATAATACCAGGTAGTAGCTCTGTCAGGGACAACATTGGGCGCCTCTCCGCCTTCGGTTACGACATAATGCAATCTCGATGAGTAATGAAAATGCTCACGCAGATACTCAGTGCTAATGTTCATTATCTGAACTGCATCCAAAGCCGATCTGCCACGCCAGGGAGCTCCTCCGGAGTGAGCAGTCTTACCGATGAATGTCACAGAGAAAGACCAGTTACAATTGCTCCCTACACCATAGGAAGTAATAAACTTATCTCCTCCATGATTATCGATTATGACGTCGACTCCCTTGAAAAGCCCGGCTAACACCATGTACGGACGACTAATCACTGTTTCTTCGGCAGGACTACCAAACATTTTGATAGTTCCGGTAAAACCGCCCTCTTCCATGGCTTTCTTAACTGCTACTACAGTACCGGCAGCTGCAGTTCCCATGCAGTTGTGGTGGCAGGCGTGACCAGGAGCTATAGCACCTTTTACTTCTGTAATTGGGGTGTGCGTAGGCACACCTTCCTCCTGAGATAGCATTGGCAGTGCATCCAGCTCACCAAGTACGCCAATAGTTGGTCCGGGACCGTTGGAAAAAGTAGCAACAAACGCCGTTGGCATGCCGGCTACTCCTTTTTCAACTACAAATCCTTCCTTTTCCAAATAGTTTACCAGTAGGAGTGAGGTATTAAACTCTTCTAACCCCAGCTCGGCATAAGACCAAATTGCATCATTGATTTCAGCCAACTTTTGCCTGGTCTCACTGCAGTTTAGAAAATCCAGCGCAATTAGTTGGTTTTTGTCCAAGGCATCTCTCTTAGGCATTCCGCTCCTCCTTCGATACTCTTTTGGTCATGACTGAAGCGTCACTCAGCAAAAATTATTATACCCCCTTCCAGGATTATCAGCAAGGATTAAATCTTCTGAGATAAAACCTTCTGAGTATATTACATATTGACTCGATCAGCGAACTGCGGCATAAACCGCTGCACGAACTCTGTGGTGATGGTATTCTTCCATGTTCGGTCGTGTTTGATGCATGTAGACCATAGCCAATTTTTCGCCAGGGTCGATCTCTACCCAAGTCCCCAGAACTCCTGACCAGCCGAAAGCACCAGGCGAGTTGTTCGCTCCTGCCGCCGAGGGATCGAGCATCGTGCGCACCCCCAAACCATATCCATAGCCGGCATTATAGAAGTTCTGGAATCTGTTTAGCACTGCTCCACTAAGCTGGTTAGTGCGCATCAGATCTATTGTCTTACGTCCGATGATGCGATTGCCCAGGTAAATTCCGCCATTAGCCAGCATCTGAGCGAACTTCAGATAATCGCACACAGAGGAAAAGAGGCCTGAACCACCACCTTCATAAAGAGCACCTGGCAGGTGATGCTGATCAGAATCGATGCTTATCTTCTGAGGTTCACTCCCCTCCTCGATGCGATACAGGGATACCATGCGTTGTTGGAGATCACCGAAGTACCTGTAACCAGTGCTGGTCATGTGCAAAGGGGTAAATATTTCGTCCTGAAGAAAGCTGCCTACCGATTTCCCCGTTATCACTTCGATGAGCGCTGCTACCAGATCGTGACCATACCCATACTGAAAACGTTCACCAGGTTCTGCTGCCAGTGGTACACTCGCTAAAGCTCTTACCAACTGCCGCAGGGTATACCCGCCAGGATCCTTGCTTAGCTCGCTCATAGCTTCTCTCACAACGACCGTCGTCGGAGACTCTTCGTAAGCGTAGGGCAAACCCACAGACATGGTAAATGCATGCCTGACCAGCATCGTAGCGCTGCAGGAACTAAACTCATAGGTCCCGTCACTCTTCTGTCTTGCAACGGTTAGGCTGGAAAATTCGGGAAGATACTCGCTTATAGGGTCATTGAGGTGCAGCAAGCCTCTCTCCATTAGCATCATAGCTGCGGTACAGATAATCACCTTGGTCATGGAGTAGAGGCGATACACGGTGTCCTCTGCGATTGGACGATTTGCTTCGATATCAGCTAGACCATGATATCCCTCGTAGAGGACCTCATCTCCCTGTGCTACTCCCACGGCACATCCTGGCAAGCCTCTTTGCACAAACCTCTGCAGTAAATCATCCAGATGCTTATAATCGTGCATACTTATCCCCCTTCTTCTGCTTTCTTTGCGGCTTTGCTTTCTTTGAAGAACTGTTTCAGCGAGGTTTTAGTATCGGTATCAAGATCCTGGGAGAGTACGCCGGTAACTGCACCTTCCAGTGCATAAAGTTTGCGGATTCAAGTGGAAGGGTTTTTCGCCAGCAAACGCAGCCAGGCAGATCTGCTGCCTGTTTTGCTTAGCTGGGCGACTGTAGTGATCTCCACTTCTGCCAGTAGCTTAGCTAGCTTGACAGTAATATTGGGCAGCGATGTTAGTTCCGACATTGGTATGACCTTCCTTTCGTCTTCAGGGTTTATATCTATTGTGCAAGAACAGGTCAAATACTGCTATATAAATGTCGCCTAGGCCAACCATCCGGCGACAGACCAGAACAGAGCATACCCTACCATGGCTATGGTTAAAAGCCCGGCTGCATAGAGACGGTACTCCTTTAAGAGGCCTTGGGTGCTACACTTGAGATACTCCACAGTTAGCACCTGGCAGAGATGCA
>WRDA01000195.1 GCA_009783675.1 Symbiobacteriaceae bacterium
GACCTCTCGGGAACTGGCATCGGAATAATGCGCTATAACCTTCAGCTCTGAAAGGTCAAGAGTATCACCTACGATGTGGTCGTATCTGACGCCAGAATGGTCTGCGAAAAGATCCAATAGGACAGGTGGTTCATCTTCCGCGAAAGCCGTCGACGGCATTACTGCAAACAGGCTAACGACCATCATTACCGCTAGTAGTAGTGATGTGAGTCTACTTACTCTGGGTTTTGCTTTCATTTCTTCTCCTCCTTTAATGGATTTACATTTTTCTACGAAGGCGGGTCTCAGGTCTACGATTAATTGCCCGATTCCTAGCCACATTGTTAATGTTAGTCGTGGCGGTTATGCTCATTCGAGCGAGCGACACATCTGCCTGCATAGTCTTACTGATGGGCATATCACTAAGCAGGGGTAATACAGATCTACGCTCCTTTCCTCGTGTCACTCTTAACTATCTACGCCACAGTGTTCGTGCCAACCTGGCTATAGTTACATTGGGATCGTTCTGTTTAGCACTCACCGCTTGCAAGAAGCCTCTGGCTGGATCCTCACCAGAAATGGAGATGATCGCATCTTTTGATAAACTAAAGAGGTAGTCCAGCATCCAGTAGATCCATGCCTCTTCTTCCACAGTTGTAACAGACAATCCTTCCTGGACAGCCATTAAGGAAAGCGAAACCTGCCAGTCCAGAAAGGACGACATTTTCCCTGGTTACTCTACACCCTGACATTACCACTGGTTAAACACACACTAATCCCTAACATATTGACGGAGTAATCATCCTTTGCTATAATGTCCTCAGTGTTAGAAATACACACGCCTCCGATTCCGGAGCCGGTGCCTCAGTGCTGCCAGCCGCAAGATGGTCATGGCAGCCTTAAGGTTGCTTCGGGAGCTTGCAAATGTAAGGAGGCGGAGGAAAAAACCGATTAGGAGGAAAAGAAAGAATGCCTGTTATTTCAATGAAGCAACTCCTGGAAGCCGGAGTCCATTTCGGCCATCAGACCAGGCGCTGGAACCCCAAGATGTCCACTTACATCTTCACCGAACGCAATGGTATCTACATTATCGACCTGCAAAAGACAGTTCGCAAAATCGAGCAGGCCTACGCCTTTATCCGCCAGGTGGCCGAAGACGGAGGCACGGTGCTCTTTGTAGGCACCAAGAAGCAGGCTCAGGAGACCGTCGCCGAGGAAGCCGAACGCTGTGGCATGTACTATGTCAATCAGCGCTGGCTTGGTGGCACCCTGACCAACTTCCAGACCATTCAGAAACGCATTAAACGCTTACAGGAATTGCGTCGTATGGATCAGGACGGATCCTTTGAAATCCTGCCAAAGAAAGAGGTCATCGTCCTGCGTCATGAAATGGAACGCTTAGAGAAGTTCCTCGGTGGCATCTGTGAGATGGATCGCATCCCCGATGCTCTCTTCATCATCGATCCCCGCAAGGAGAAGAACGCCATCGCCGAAGCTCGTCGTCTGGGCATACCCATCGTAGCTATCGTGGATACCAACTGTGATCCCGATGAGGTGGACTATGTCATCCCGGGAAACGATGATGCCATCCGTGCGGTAAAACTGCTAACCTCCAAGATTGCCGATGCCTTGATCGAAGGACGGCAAGGGGAGTCGATGGTCGAATAACCAATAGTATAAGGAGAGATTAGATATGGTAGTGGTTACGGTAGAGAGCGTCAAAGAGTTACGCGAGCGTACCGGGTCGGGTATGATGGATTGCAAACGCGCCTTAGAGCAATGCGATGGTGATATGGAGAAAGCTATCGAGCTTCTGAGGGAGAAGGGTCTGGCTACCGCCGCCAAGAAAGCAGGCCGGGCAGCTAAACAGGGTATTGTCTTCGGCAGTATAGAGGGTACTAAAGGAGCTCTGGTGGAGCTCAACTGTGAAACTGATTTTGTAGCCAAGAATGAAGGGTTCCAGAAGCTAGGCAACGATCTGGTGGCCCTGGTCCTCAAGGAATGCTGCCCCAATGTAGAGACCCTGCTACAATTACCTTACGAGGGTTATACTGTCGAGGCTGCCTTAACCAACCTTATCGCCACCATCGGCGAGAACATGGCTATCCGCCGACTGGCATACTTCGCAGCGGAACCCAATGAGCTGCTGGATCTGTACATCCACGGTGGCGGGCGAATCGCTGTGATGGTGCGTCTTGAGCTTGGCGATGCTGCAGCTACGGCTAATCCCGAGCTTAAAGTGCTGGCGCACGATCTTTCCTTACAGATTGTTGCGGCTAAGGCACAGTTCATTGCCCAGGATGATATCGATGCCGAGACCATCGAAAAAGAACGTCAGATCTATAAAGTCCAGGCCATGAATGAGGGTAAGCCGGAGAACATCGCCGAGAAAATGGTAGAAGGCCGCCTGCGCAAGTTCTTCGAAGAAGTCGTCCTCTTAAATCAGTTCTTCATCAAGGATACAGATATCACCGTACTCAAACTCATCGAGAAACTGGCAAAGGAGCACCAAACCACGCTGAAGGTGAAACAGTTTGTGCGTTTCGAAATCGGTGAGAGTGTCCCAGACGCAGAGGAGTGAAAAAATGCCTTCCTCTCCCATCTACAAGAGGGTCCTCTTAAAACTCTCCGGTGAGGCTCTCTCAGGGTCAGCCGGCTTCGGTTACGATGCTAAAGTAATCGACGATATGGCTCTGCAGGTTAAGAACGCTCAGGAACTTGGCGTCGAGATCGCTATCGTCATCGGAGGAGGCAACCTCTGGCGAGGCGACAGTGGCAGCAAGAAGCTAGGCTTGGAGCGTGCTAATGCGGATCATATGGGCATGCTGGCTACGATCATGAACGGTCTGGCTTTCCAGGGTGCTCTGGAGAGGCATGGGGTTCCCTGTCGCGTTCAGAGCGCTATCGAAATGCGTCCGGTCTGCGAGACCTATATCCGACAACGGGCTCACAAGCATCTGCAGCAGGGTATCGTAGTCATCTTCGTGGGAGGCACCGGCAGCCCCTTCTTCTCCACGGACACCACGGCTGCTCTGCGTGCTGCTGAAATCAACGCCGATGTCATCATCAAAGGCACCCAGGTCGATGGAGTTTACAATGCCGATCCCCGACAGGATCCCGAAGCGACTCGCTTCTCCACAATCAGTCATCAGGAGTATCTGGAGCGTGGTCTGCAGGTCCTGGATCTGACAGCCATATCCCTATGCAGAGAGAACAACATTCCGGTGATAGTGCTGAACATAGCCGACGAGCAGAGCCTTCGTCATGCACTGCTCGGAGAGAACGTGGGAACTGTGATAGGAGGCTCGTAAGATGCCGGATATCGATGTAATCAAGAGTGCTGAGGAGAGGATGCAAAAGACTCTCCAGGCTCTGCGCAAGGATCTGAGCACCATCCGTGCCGGTCGCGCTCTGCCAAGTCTCCTGGATAAGATCAGCGTCGATTACTACGGTCAACCGACACCGATCAATCAGATGGCTGGAATTAATTGCCCCGATGCCCGCACGATTCTTATTCAGCCCTGGGACGCCAGTACCTTAAGGACGATTGAAAAGGCTATCCAGGCTTCTGACCTTGGTATCAATCCCCAAAACGACGGAGTCGTGATTCGCCTGATTATCCCCGCTCTCACCGAGCAACGGCGACGCGAACTGAGCAAGACGGTAGAAAAGAAGGGCGAGGAAGCCAAGGTAGCCCTGCGGAACATCCGCCGGGACGCCAACGAAGAGACGAAAAAGGA
>WRDA01000196.1 GCA_009783675.1 Symbiobacteriaceae bacterium
CCCACCGATCACCTTAAACTGTTCCATATAGCCAATCTCATTGTAGTACCAGGCGTTGGCGGGAATATCGTTGAAGGAGTTGGGATAGGATTGCCCAACAGCCATCTTTTCCACTAACAGTCGAGCAAACATCACTGCAACCTCGGCTCTGGTCATCTGTCTCGAGGGGCCGAAGGTTTTATCGGGATAGCCGGTTAAGAAGGCAAAATGGTCTTCTTTATTCAACTGAGGATACTGCGGTTCGGGATCCGGAAGTGGATCGGGATCGGGATCAGGAACCAGTTCATCTATCTGTTCCTCTTCAACTTCCTCTTTCTCTTCCAGTTCCTCTTCTACTTCCTCTTCCAGCTCCGCTTCTTCACGTTGATTGACAATGACCAGAGGCCCATCATAGGGGAAACGGTCATTTTGACTGATGGAACCAGAAACAGGACCAACTATCCAGATCTGTCCATTATCGATTATAATATAATACTCATCGGGAATCTGGTCGTAGCCCTGGGGAGGTTCGCTTTCCCATAGTACATACGTGCCATCACTGAGCTGGTAGAAGGTGGCATATCCGTTTTGAGTGCTGGTGCTGTGGAGAGGATCTTGATCAGGGTAAGAGACGAACTGCTGTTGCTGCCCATAATAACCAGGGGTCAGGACGAAAATAGCGCCGGCTAAAGGGTTGCCGTCTTCATCCACTTTACGTATCGTTAAATCGGGCAGAGATCGGTTGACGAACACCGCGGGCTGCTCAAGTTCTCTTTCGGCGCGTAGATCGGAGGGGGAGGCATAAAGATAAACCCTGCCATCGTTGACGACGAAATAGTATTCAGTCGTACCCGGCAGGTATCCAAATGGCGGCGACACTTCGTATCCCCGGTAAACCCCTGGTGCGACCTGCTGAAAGATGGCGTTGCCATTCGCTCCACTCGTAGCCTGGTAGGATTTGCCTGTATCGCCATAGTATTCAACGAACTCCCCAAACTGTCCGAAGTAACCTGGGATCAATTCGAATACTGCACCAGCCAGTGGGTTGCCGTATTCATCCGTCTTGCGCACAGTTATATCCTGTTCGAGTGGTAGAGGGTTAGTCGGTTCATTAATAGAACTGCCTGCCTCCCTGGTATTTACGAATATGGCTGGGGTATCATACCTATAGCGGTCCACAGCGCCGACTACATTCGGAGCGCTGGCAATGGCGTAAATAGCATCCAAGTCACATATCAGGACGAGTTCATTCCCTGAGGCAATGTAACCGACAGGTGGGGTTACTTCTCTGATGCGGTAGACGCCGGGGCTGATAAAACTAAAGCGGACGATGCCGTTGGAATCACTTTGGGCATAGACAGGGAGATAAGAAGCACCGCTTTCGACCACAAATACACTGTTGGGACCCAAGATACCAGGTTCAAGAATGAACTCAGCTTCCGCGAGAGGATCATTACTCTCGTCTACTTTGATGACCTCCAGCTCAATCATTGCGTTGGCCAGGACCGTGGGCAAAAAAGCGCAGAGGAGTAGCAATAGAGACAGGGTTAGGATACGTCTGAAAATGGTTTGGTTTGTCATCGTTTCCTCCTTAAGCTTGAACTTTTCGCTGCCAGATAATTAACCAGATATATCCACGATCCCCAGCATCTGGCAGGGTATGGCCTTAGTTTACTTCTTGATAATATTGCCCAGCAGTCCGCGAGCCAAGCTTCTCCCCACATCCCTTCCAACCTGACTCATAGCCGAGTTTACTACTTTGTCTACCGGGCTTGACCCTCGTGGGGCCGGCTTGGCTTTCGCTTGAGTTGCCTGCTGCTTTAGTTGCTGTTGCTGCGCTAAGAGAGATTGTTGTTGTTGCTTCTGGCGTTGGAGTATTTCGAATGCGGATTCCCGATCGATAGCCTGGCCATATTTGGAGTAGAGCAGAGAGTTTCTGGTCAGTTCCGCTATAAGATGAGGTTCAGCAACCCCCATATAACTATGGGGAGGCAGCAGGAAGGCACGCTGGACTATGCGAGGAGCACCTTTCTCGTCTAATACCGAGATCAGAGCTTCGCCAGTGGATAGCTCTCCCAGGACCGTTTCACTATTAAACTCAGGATTGGGACGATAGGAGGCAGCTGCCGCTCGGACGCCTTTTTGCTCTTTGGGAGTATAGGCCCTTAGAGCATGCTGGATCTTGTTGCCAAGCTGCGACATCACCACATCGGGTATATCCGCTGGAGAGTGAGTGATGAAGAAGATGCCGACGCCCTTGGAGCGGATCAATCTGACTACCTGCTCAATCTTTTGCAACAAAGCCTTGGGTGCGTCGGTAAACAGCAGATGCGCCTCATCGAAGAAGAAGACCATCTTTGGTTTTTCGGGGTCACCGACTTCAGGGAGTACTTCATAGAGCTCCGACAGCATCCAGAGCAGGAAGGTGGAGTAAAGAAGGGGGCTCTGGAACAGGGTCACACAGTCCATGATGTTAATGTAGCCGCGACCATTGCTATCACAGGCTAACCAGTCTCGGATATCCAGAGCTGGTTCGCCGAAAAATTCCTCTCCTCCGCTGGAAGTGAGAGTTAGAATGCTGCGTTGAATTGCACCGATACTTTGAGTAGTGATGTTACCATATTGAAGGGTAAATTCACGGGAGTTCTCACCGACAAACTGTACCATGGAACGCAGGTCTTTAAGGTCCAGGAGAAGCATCCCGCTATCATCGGCTATCTTAAAGACAATATGCAGAATTCCGGTCTGGGTTTCATTTAAGCCAAGAATACGTGAGATAAGTAAAGGACCCATTCCCGAGATGGTTGTGCGGACAGGCACACCATTTCTGCCAAAGATATCGAAAAAGCGTGTCGGGTAGGCGCTATAGGAAAAGTTGGGGATACCCATGCTTTGCACGCGTTCTTCGACTTTACTGTTCGGTTCGCCAGCTTTGCATAAACCCGATACATCACCTTTGATATCAGACATGAAGACCGGGACCCCAATGCTGCTAAGTGCTTCCGCCAGGACTTTAGTGGTGACAGTCTTGCCGGTTCCGGTGGCACCTGCGACCAATCCGTGACGGTTGATCATCTTGGTAACTAGGTAGACCCTCTCCTTGCCGGTGGCGATCCACAGCCGACTCTCGTCGAAGGGATCGAAGACTTCCTCCTTAGCAATCGGTGCCGGTGATACAGTGGGTTCCGGTGCCGGTCGGTTCACACCGGGAAGAGTAATTTTAGTCCCGCAATAGTCACAGATCATCTGTCCGGTTTCCTCACTGAGGCGCATAGGGCCTGTGCAAGCCGGGCATTCTTTTATCACTTCAACTCTCTCCTTATCTGCTTTATAAGTACTTTTCGATTTAAATACCTGTATTTTATTTTGCTCCATAATCGTAACTGAACAATTACCCATAATCTTACAATACCATAACTACTTATGCAATTCAAGTTTATTTTAACCTGGTAGGAATACCACAGAAGAGGCGGGTTACTCTGAAAGATGAGGGTTCCACCCTCATACTCCCGGTCATTTCAGCAGGCAAAGCCTGCCTGCATTTACGGGAGCTCCGCTCCCGCACCGCGCGTAAGCGCGGTGACAGCCGCACATATTTTCATGCTTCGGGGTGAAGGTAGTTCATGTGCGTCTGTTCACACTCTTGCTTGTTATCTTAACAGATTGACTTGAGCTTTGTGCGGCTGTATAATTATGCCAGATTCCTTGCTGGCTGCAGGGTCAGTAA
>WRDA01000197.1 GCA_009783675.1 Symbiobacteriaceae bacterium
CCCCTTGGCAGTATCGAATGTGTAAACTGCGGCCAGTGCATCAAGATTTGCCCGGTTGGCGCTCTGTCCATTAAGCCGAATATCGAACAGGTCTGGGATGCCATTTACGATCCCGCCAAGACTGTGGTCGTGCAGGTAGCTCCCGCCGTCCGGGTGGCACTTGGCGAATACTTCGGCTTTAAGCCAGGCACAGTTTCCATCGGCCAGATAGTCACTTCTCTGCGCCTGATGGGCTTCAATAAGGTCTTCGATACTTCCTTCGGTGCCGACCTCACTGTGGTGGAAGAAGGCAAAGAGTTCCTCGGCCGTGTCCAAAGGGGTGAGGATCTGCCCCAATTCACCTCCTGCTGCCCGGCTTGGATAAAATTCGCCGAGCAGTATTACCCCGATATGCTGGGCAACCTCTCCTCTTGCCGTTCTCCCCAGCAGATGTTCGGATCCCTGGTTAAGGACAAGCTACCAGCAGATCTGGGTATCAGCAGAGAGAATCTGGTGATGGTCTCGGTGATGCCCTGCACGGCGAAGAAGTTCGAAGCTAATCGGCCGGAGTTCAAGGTTGATGGCAATCCCGATGTCGACATCGTCATCACCACCGCCGAACTAGGCTTGATGATCAAAGAGAGTGGCATCCGCTTCGACCAGATCGAACCAGGCTCCTTCGACATGCCCTTCGGTTTCAAGACGGGAGCCGGCGTTATCTTCGGCAGCTCCGGCGGAGTGACCGAGGCAGTACTGCGTTATGCAGCCGCCCAGATCCATAAGGGAGTTAATACCGAGTTCAAACAGCTGCGCAACAATCACGATACCCGCGTGGTAGAAGTGGACCTGGGAGATCGCAAACTGCGCATGGCACTGGTGAGTGGACTGGCTAATGCCAGGGAGTTGATCGACAGCATCCGCAGCGGTGAGGAGCATTTCGACCTGGTTGAGGTCATGGCCTGCCGTGGTGGTTGTGTCAATGGAGGGGGTCAGCCGGAAGTTCAGCACAGTCAGGGCGATGTCATCACCGCTCGCGCTGGTGGCCTCTATACCAGCGATGTGATGTCCCAGTTCCATAATTCGGGAGACAATCCCTATATCCGCGATCTCTATGCCAAGGATCTTACCGAGGAACGGGCCCATCATCTGCTACATACGGTCTTTTCCAATCGCAGCAGGATAATCACCGATGCCATAGCCCTCTCCACCGCCAAGGGTGAACGCAAGCTCTCCATGAGCATCTGCTTTGGCACCAGCTGCTTCCTGCGCGGCTCCCAGGATCTCTACACCAGGGTGATGGGCTATCTGAGGGAGAAAGGGCTGGATGAGAGCACCGAGTTCACCGCCTCCTTCTGCGGCAATATCTGCAAGAAGGGACCAGTGCTGGAAGTCAACGGCCAGGTCCTGGAGCAATGCACCTTCGAGATGGCTGTGGAGAAGATCGAGGCGGCAGTGGGGGACAATGGATAATTGACAATGGATAATGAGTTGAGAGTTGAAAGCGGCTAGTGGCTAGTGGCTAGTGGCTAGTGGCTAGACAACGAACCGTCGGTTTTCACCGACGGTTCGTTTCGTTTGGTTCGTTATTGCATGCATCTTGAAAAAGCAAGCCTTAGGATGATCTCAATGACTATCAGGAATGGTATATATTTCTTACTGCCGCAAATTGACGTAATCTGTAATCCCATATTCGGAAAGCAGCCGA
This sequence comes from Symbiobacteriaceae bacterium, assembly GCA_009783675.1. Classification (GTDB taxonomy): domain Bacteria; phylum Bacillota; class JAAYKD01; order JAAYKD01; family WRDA01; genus WRDA01. The sequence continues at coordinate 1,685 of WRDA01000197.1, forward strand.
ATGTTTTCGAATAGCATGTGATCTTGATCTGTTTCATGAGTCAGATCAAGGTAGTCGAGATAGTCATTGAGTTTGCGGTTGCGCTTTAGAGCTTCCAGGAGTTTATCAATGAGTCGTTGTATAGCCTGCATCTCTCCTCCTCCTTTCTTCTTTCAGTCTATGCAAAGCTTAGTCTGAATGAAGAAAGGAAGAAATCATGACGTTGTAAGGTTGAGGTTAATCTTCCGTAAAAATGTTTACGTCCCAGATAATCTGCATATACATCTTTCATGGAAGTTGAAATCACCAAAAATGGGAGTATAATGTGTCTGTAAATGGTCCCAAGAGACATATAGAAGTGTGGAAGTGATAAAAATGGAAAGCGAAAATCAAAAAGACCTAATCACGGTTGACCAGGAGGAGATCGTAGCCGGACTGCATCGCCTGGGGTTGAGCAGCGGAGACAGGGTGATGGTGCATTCATCCCTGCGCAGCTTCGGCTATGTCCAGGGCGGCGCAGCTACGGTCATCGCGGCGTTGATGGAAGTATTGGGCAGTGAAGGCTGTCTGATGATGCCTTCCTTCAACCACCGCGACGTCTACGATGCTGGCGGTATCTTCGATATTCGCAGCACGCCCACCATCGATGGGCTGATACCCGACACCTTCTGGCGGATGCCGGATGTCCAGCGCAGCATCAACCCCACTCATGCCTATGCTGCCTGGGGGAAAGATGCGCTCAGATATACAGCAGAACACCATTTGGTGGACACCATGGGTGAAGAATCTCCTCTGGGACTGTTAGCCGGAGATGGTGGTTACTGCCTATTGCTGGGAGTGAATTATAAAGCGAACACCTACCACCATATTGTGGAAACCAGCCTGGCTGTGCCCTGCCTGACCCCCCGGGGTGAGGTTTACCCCATGGTGTTACCTGACGGAAGCATCAGCGAAATCCACACCTGGGGCTGGCGGGAGAGCCTGTGCCCGATTAACGACGAATACCGTTACGCACCTCGCATGTCATCCATCCAGCGCCAAACGACTATTGGAGCAGCTACCGCCACCTTGTATGCCATGCAAGATGGGTATGCGATCATCGCTGCCTGTCTGAGCGAAGGCCTCGATGGTTACCCGCCCTGTTCAGCCTGCTCCATCAGACCCAGGCAATGCCAGTGGACTAGCCAAAAACCTGCTTCGGGGAGAACAAGTGATCCCCTCGCAGATTTCGGCTAGTCTGATCTGAGATGGGGACTCCAAGTCCCCATTCCCCTGGACGGTAGCTTTGCTTCCTGAAACCTGCTTCGGGGAGAACAAGTGATCCCCTCGCAGGTTTCGGCTAGTCTGATCCGAGATGGGGACTCCAAGTCCCCATTCCCCTGGACGGGAGCTTTACTCCCAGAAACCTGCTTCGGAGTAAACAAGTGAACCCCTCGCAGGTTTCGGCTAGTCTGATCCGAGATGGGGACTCCAAGTCCCCATTCCCCTGTACGGGAGTTACACAATTATGGAAGTCACTCGGGGTTAGCAAGCAGATTAATTACATTGCCTTTCTGGTGGCGCTTTGTCATCAGTTTGCGTGCCTTGCGTACCTGAGGTGTGTCGAAGACGATGGACATGTCGTAATCTTCGGGATAGAGATCGGTCGCAGCTACTCTCAGACGCAGTCGTTTGTGGTTCACCAGTATTTTTCGTCCCTGCACCTGCACCCCTACCATACCGCGTTCGTCAGCGACGGCATAGACAATCGCAATTTGCTGCTCCGGTAACAGCATGCAGCTGTCACCTATGGTAAAGGGAATCTGCTGTTTTTTACCACCAGGCTTAGCTCGTACCAGGCGCTGGTGCGATGCGTATCCTGGAAGCCTCGTTGACATTGTGGCAGCAGGAGCAACAGGCACCACAGTATTGGTATGCCTATGGGATTGATAAGCCAACTGGTTTGCCCGCTGGATGAGGGGAGCAGGTAAACCTAGGCGAGTCGCAATTGCCAGAGCGCAGCTTTCTCC
>WRDA01000198.1 GCA_009783675.1 Symbiobacteriaceae bacterium
ATCTCCCTGGCACGGGGCAGATCCAGGGCACGGATATGTTCAGTCGCGGTGAGTCCATCCATCGCGGGCATCTGGATATCCATGAAGATCATATCGTAACTCTCGGGAGCTGCGCTGAAGAGGCGCACCGCTTCCGCTCCGTTAGTGGCACAGTCGATAGCCAGCTCTGTTGGTTGCAAGAGCTCCAGGACAATCTCCCTGTTTATTTCGATATCTTCAGCCAGAAGGATGCGGTGACCACTGAAGGAGAGAGTTAGTTCCCGGGGTACTGCGTCCTCGGGGATATTGCGGAGTGTGATGTGGTTGTTAATACATTCCGTGACATCGGCAGGAAAGAGTGGCTTGCTGAGGAAGGCGTTGACGCCGGCGTCACGTGCCTTTTGCTCCACGCTGAGCCATTCTAAAGCAGAGATCAGGACGATGATAGTCTCCTCCGCTTCCATGCTCCGGATGCGACCGGCAAGGGTGATGCCGTCCATATCGGGCATCTGCCAGTCTACGAAGCAGATATGATAATTATTATTTGCGGCGAAGAGCTCCAGAGCCTGCATCCCATCGATGGCAGTGTCGCACTGGATGCCCAGACGCTCGGCCAGAGTAGTGAAGAACTCCAGAGTCTCGGGATCATCATCGATGACTAAAATCCGTGTGTCTACCAGAGAGACGCCAGACACCGGCTGGTAACTGCTGCTCGCTGCCCGCTCCAGCTCGATGACCACGGTAAAGGTGGCACCTTCCCCCAGGGATGAGCTTACGCTGATCTCACCATTCATCAACTCCACAATCTGTCTGGAGATCGCCAGACCTAAACCGGTACCTCCAAACTTCCGGGAGGTGCTGGTTTCCGCTTGCTCGAAGGAATTAAAGAGGCGAGCCTGCTGCTCCGGACTGATACCCACCCCATTATCCTTTACCTGGATCTCGATGACGCAGAAACCCTCGATTTCCCCCAGGTTACGCAGATTGAGGGAGACCATGCCCTCGTTGGGGGTGAACTTGACCGCATTGGAGAGTAGATTGGTAATGACCTGAGCCAGGCGCTGATCGTCGCCGATGACCCATTGGGGTATCTGTGGATCAAGGTTGACGCTGAGATGCTGTTCTTTTTCGTTCACCCTGAAGCCGATGACGTTGATTACTTTCTGAAGCATCTTCTCGAAATCGAAGGGTATGTTGGAGAGCTCGAACTTACCCGCTTCGATCTTGGACATGTCCAGGACATCGTTGATGACTCCCAGGAGATGGGAGGAAGCTGTTTCGATCTTCTCGAAGGCATAGTCCTTTTTTTCAGCACTGGGAGCCGATTTACCGATCATGGTCATACCGACGATGGCGTTGATGGGGGTGCGGATCTCATGGCTCATATTGGAGAGGAAGGCCGTTTTAGCCTGACTCGCCGATCGTGCCTGCTCCAGAGCCGTAGCCAGCTCCTGAGTCATCTGGTTGCGCAGGAGAGCATTGGCGATGAGCACACTGCCCGAACGCAGGATGGCTTCCTCATTAGCCGAGAAAACGCGCTCTCGATGGCAGTCGTTGAAGCCTACGAAACCCCAGAACTCGTTGCGAATGAAGACTGGCACGATCAGCACCGAGAGGATACCCTGGGGGATCATGCGGTTTTGCTCTTTTTCGCCAAGCTTGCTCACGATGTTATTCAGGCACTGACCATTGCTGAGTTGCTCCTCCCAGCCAGGCAGATCCTCTTCGTAAGGTACATTGACCGTGCTTTCCGCACCCTGCTGAGGTTCGGCACCCTCAGACCATTCGTGGAGTTGCGTGCAGTAGAGCTTCCCATCTCTGGTGTGGTTCTGCCAGAGACGCATGCGATCTGCATCCACGGCTCGCGCCATCATACCCATACTGATCCAGAGGGCACGATCGAACTCATCAGCATCCACCTGTAACAGGAGGGATATCGCACTATTCACTGCGCTTAACAGGGAGTCACGCTGCTGGATCGAACGGGCAAGATCGCCTATTTCGTCATCGCGATCCTTGCCATAGATCGAGGAGACATCCTCCCTGGCCTGAAGAACGCTTTCGGTCAGGCTGCCCAGGGGGTTTAAGACATATGAATAGGTGACGACATTCATAGCAACGGTGTAGAGGAGAAAAGCGATCACCAGGGCGATGACGAAGGGGAAGAGAGAGAATACCGTAAACAGCGAACTGCTGTTGAAGAAGGTGACCACCAGCCAATCGGAGTTGGCGATAGGAGCGATGGAGGCATAGTTATACGGCCCCCGTATGAGGTCGATAACCTGGGGTTCGACATGGGTACCAAAGTAACCATCGATCCCAGCCAGGAAGCTGTCGAGGCGGGAGATAAAATCCGGATTGCTGTTGATACTGTGGATATTATATTCATCAAAAGACGGCGAGTTAAGGAACTCACTGCTCAACCTGACGGTGCCATCTCTGTCGATGACGAAACCTTTGACATTATGCTCCACGTAGGAGATGAACATAGAGTTGAGCATAGTATCGATGGGCATCCCCGAGCAGAAGACTCCGACCACCCGACCGTCGTGAACGACCTTGTGATTGATCCAGATGCGCCTTTGACCGGTAACTTTGTCGACATCGATATTAAAGGCATACTCATAGGGCGAGGCGACCAGATCGAAATACCAGTCATTGTAGCTGTCTGAGGGATCGAGGACATCGAAGGGAACGAACTCCTCCTGACTCGCTCCGCTCATGATGGAAAACTCATTTAAGGAATCATGGATGCCAAAATAGAGTTCGGCGCTGCTGAAGAGGGAGAAATAGTCGATCATCTCGTTGTAGGCGGCTTCTCTTTTGACCAGATTAAACTCATCGTCGAACCATTCGGTGACAGCTTTGGAATGGGCTGCTTTCTGGACCAGAGCCAGATCACGGCTGACGTAAAGCGAAAACTTGTCTACCGACTCTACCGAATAGAGGAAGGCGAGATCTTCAGAGGCTCTGCGAGCTATCCCCGAGCCCAGAACCATAGAGATGACCAGGACGAGGAGCAGCAGTACAACCAGCAGACCCATGTTGGCATTACGAACACGGATGGCAATCTTCCCGCCCGTCCGCCTGTTGCTTTCTCCAGAAGTTTCTATGATCATCCACCCCCAAACTGCACTCTCAAAGTGCCCAATCACCTTCATCTTCTCTAAAGGACCTGTGATATCCTGCTTGCCAGCCCCACACTACTATGTTCACCCCGGGGCATCCGAGACATGTGTGCGGCTATCACCGCGCTTTTATACGGGAAGGATTATCGACCTCTCGTGCTTAACTAAACATTAAGTAATTGGTAAATAAAGACAGAGAAATATAATTTAGGAGGTCTCGAAAATGTTCTGCAGTAATTGTGGTAAACAGCTTGCCCCAACCGATACTGTCTGCCCTGCTTGCGGCACGCCTCGCAGCGTCCCAGCTCCTTATTTCCCTCCTGTACCGGATCCTGTACCGTTTCCTGTAGCCCCGCCGATGAATGTCAGCTATAACTACGCACCTATAGGCGATTCCTATTTCGATGGGGGTCTTGGTTCACTTATCGGCTGGTCTCTGCTTACGGGCTTAATCTCGGCCTTAACCCTGGGCATTTGCGCTCCCTGGGGAATCTGCATGATGTATCGCTGGGAGATTCAACATACCGTCGTCGACGGTAGACGGCTGGAGTTCACCGGAACTGC
>WRDA01000199.1 GCA_009783675.1 Symbiobacteriaceae bacterium
CCTTCGAACTATGAGTTCTCAACCAAGACTTATGAATGGCTTTTCAAGGATAAGAACTTCCATACGGCCTTTCGCAACACCCTTTTATATACTGCAGTGGTTACACCAGGTTCGCTGGTGATCTCTATCCTCATAGCATCTCTGTTAGTCTCGGTTAAGAAGCTACGCTCCTTTTTCCAGACTATTTATTTTATTCCCTATGTAACTTCTGCAGTAGCCGTAGCATTTACCTGGTCATACCTTTTTAACTCAAGTTATGGGCTGATAAATATGGTTCTGGTCAACATCTTCGGCCTGAGTAAGATTAACTGGCTGACCGATCCGAAAATCGTCAACTATACGGTAATGATCTTTGGAGTTTGGCGAAATCTGGCTTTTAATATTCTCATTCTGACCACGGGCATGCTTTCCATTGATCCTCAGTATTACAAAGCTGCTCAGGTGGACGGTGCGAGTACGCTGACAACATTTAGACGTATAACTTTGCCATTAATATCTCCGGTGATAGCTTATCTCTTCACCATCGGTCTGATTAACTCTTTTAAGGTCTTCAACGAGGTCTACGCATTGATCGGAGATCGTTCCCGTTCTCTGGGTGCCAATACCCTGGTTATCTATATCTTCGATCAAATATGGGTATCCAGGGATTACTCTCTCGCCTCTGCTGCGGCAGTAGTTCTCCTCCTGGTCGTCCTGGCACTAACTGCCTTTTCCCGCTGGGTTTCGGCCCGCACCAATTATTATGGTTAGGGGGGAGAGCGAGTGACTGTAGAAAAAGCCTGGTCGGCTACTTCGGCTACTATAAGGTATGCTATCCTGATCATCTTCGCAATTATCACGGTTTTCCCGTTTTATTGGATGCTACTCACCTCACTTAGGGATGCGAGCAACCCGGTTCTCACCTGGCCTCCTGAACTTTGGTTACAGGAGTGGCATTGGGAGAATATGATCACTGTTAACGAAATCGCCCCTTTCGTTACTTACTTTAAGAACACTATTATCGTAGTATTATTGGATCTCTGCAGCACCATGGTGGTCATCTCCCTAGCAGCTTTCGGTTTTGCTCACTATAACTTCAAGGGGCGCGAGGTTATCTTTTTGGCAGTTCTGGCGACCATGATGATCCCCAGTGAATCGCTGATTATCACTAACTTTCGTACTATTTCCCGCCTGGATTGGATGGATACTTATCAGGCTCTCTTCGTTCCCTATATGGCGGGAGCCTTCTCGATTTATCTGCTGCGTGAAGCTTTCATGAGTATCCCTCGTCAACTCTATCTGGCGGCTAAGGTGGACGGATGCAGCGATTTTAAGTATTTTATCCGCATCCTGCTGCCGGTCTCTCGTCCGACTCTGATTACCGTAGGCCTGCTAAAGGTTATCGCTACCTGGAATGCTTTTCTATGGCCTCTCTTCGTGACCAACTCCCGCTCGATGCGGGTTATTTCCTATGGTCTGGTGAACTTCACCTCGGAGGCAGGCTCGAGTAACTTTGTGATGATGATGGCAGGTGCCATTTATACAGTAACCCCTATGCTGGTGCTCTATCTCATTGCCCGTAAACAGATTATCGATGGTATTGCCAGAGGCGGTATTAAGGGGTGAGAAGACGTCGATGAACAGTCATGAGCTTGAAATGGAACTAATGACCAATATCTGGCAGAAGATAGCCGAATATGAGACCATCATTCTACACAGGCATATCCATCCTGATTATGATGCTCTGGGGTCGGTCTTCGCCCTGAAGGAGATCATCTCTACCGGATGGCCCGAAAAAAGAGTCTATGTAGCCGGCGATCGAACTCCCCAGTTTCCTTTGGTGCCCGCAGCTGACATCTTGGCTGATGATATCTGGCAGGGAGCCCTGGTGATCATCTGCGATACCAGTTCTGCAGAGCGTGTTTGCGATAATCGCTGGCTGGAGGCGGCTTATAGGATTCGCATCGATCATCATCAGGATCTCAAACCTTTCGGCGATCTGAGTTGGGTCGATACCTCTGCGACAGCCACTTCGCAGATGATTATGACTTTATATAATAAAGGCCTGGAGTTATATACTCCAAGCCTTACACCTGCTGCTTGTTACTATCTTTTATATGGGTTGATGACCGATTCGGGTCGATTGCTTTTCGTGCATAAGGACCAGAATATTCGATTCATAGCCGCTTTGCAAACTGTGCTTCAGACGGGTGATATCTCTCTGCAGGATACTTTGAGGGAACTGAATTATGTGGAGGAAAACACTCTTCGCTATGATGGTTTCTTACGAACCAGTTTCAACAGACCCCTGCCTGAACTGGTTTATGCCAAAGTAACCAGTGGAGACTTAGAAAGGTTTCACCTTGGTGCTGTCGATGCACGCGGGTGGTGTAATTCTCTCTCGACTATCAGGGGAGTGCGCGTTTGGGCTCTTTTTGTCGAAGATCTTGAGCAGGATTGTGTTTATTGCGAGTTTCGTTCCAATGGACCCAATGTAAGCGACCTGGCTTTTCGCTATGGTGGTGGTGGACACCTTCTAGCTAGTGGTTGTCAGGCCATGAACTGGCAGGAAGTAGAGCAGATTATTAGCGACCTTGCACTCATAGCAGTCAGAGAGTCTGGTTCAGATCTCGTTAAATCAAATACCATCTCCTGAGGCAGATACATCACTATAGGTTAAGGCGCCAAGGTAATCTCGTATAAAATTTTCTTGAGAGAGGTTGATGCTCTCCAACCAGATACCCATCGCTTCCAGCAGGGCAGGACCTTCTGATGTAAAGCAAAGGATCCATTCGTCATGCTGCAACTCCCAGGTACTATGTACCCGTTCAGGGTCTATCCCGGTAAGATAGGAAATTTCACCCAGAACGATCTTGGCGTTGGGTTTCATAGGATGGTAATCTAGCCAATCAGCCAGCAGAGCGACGGTGAAAGCGTCGCTTTTTATATTACTGAGCCAGCAGAGCAAACCGGCCTTAGTCGCTTGCTTATAGCGATCGGGGTCTTCCTGGAGTAACGGATAGAGCAGCCAGTTATCTGATGGCATTTTGCCAACGACATCATTTGATTGGCGAAGCTTGGTAATGGCATTAGGGAGGAAGCTGACCGGGGGAACATAGTGTTCTACGGAGAGCAGTGCTGAGTTTCGCATCAGCTCATCGGCCAACATGGGGGTTTCGCTTTTGTGCATCAGAGTATGGAAGGTGCTTTGCAGCATCTCCATGAATAACCTGACTGGCGTCCAGTTTGTCGTCGGGGAGTCGACAGCATTAAGGAACACCTCACGAACGATACCAGCAGCGGTTCTCGGTGCTTGAGTCTGTACGAGTGCGGCACTCATCAGGGGTAGATAGGCCTCATCCAGGAGATCCTGAAGACAGCGCGTATCCACAGCACGAACATGATACATGGTGTAGCCTCCTTTCATGACATACGCTTTTCACATTTCCATCATGTGGATGCAGCATATCATAAAGGAGGCTTTTATGGGTTACAGATGGCGTGGACAGTCGAAAGGCATCACGAAATGTTAAAACAGGAAAGAAAACGCTATTTGGTGACAAGCTAAAACCTTTTTTTCATTATCTCTCTGATGGTATGGTCAGGGAGATTTCGTTTGCGCAGAGCCAGGAGCCGCCTGAGATGAGTTTCAGCATGGTTAAAGAAGGCATGGAGGCC
>WRDA01000200.1 GCA_009783675.1 Symbiobacteriaceae bacterium
GGGGTATTTTTCATAATAGGTTAACCATTGCTCTGCGTAAGGGCAACGAACTCCCCCCATGCTCTCCTCCCAGGCGCTCCAGCCGATGGTTGGCAGATCATTGAAGGAGTTGAAAGATTCCAGATCCAGGCTGGCTCCGGCCTGCAGAGCCCTGCAGCGATTGCGGTCGGTACGGTCCAGGCTAAGCTTGAAGATTACTTTCTGGATCACGGGTAAGGCTGTCTCCTCGCCGCATTTTTCCACTAAAACTCGGCAAAGGTTAAAATAGAGCATGGCAAAATGCCTGGCGGCACGGCGTACCTGAAGGGCGGTTTCCCTTTCATTTTCCGGATTACTAGTCATCGTCGACCTCCTTAAATATAAATACTTCCTTAGCTCACGGCTATCGATTCCGTGGCGATCTCCTCTTCACGGTTAAACTGACTGTTATACATCTCGTAGTAAAAACCCCTGTCTGCCATCAGGCTGTCATGAGTCCCACTTTCGATGATCGCTCCCTGGTTCATCACCAGGATAATATCGGCATTGCGAATCGTCGACAAGCGGTGAGCGATCACGAAACTGGTGCGTCCATGCATCAGCTGAGCCATGGCGTTTTGAATCAGGATTTCGGTACGGGTATCCACATTAGAAGTAGCTTCGTCGAGAATGAGGATGGCAGGATCGGCAAGAAAGGCCCGGGCGATGGTGATCAGCTGCTTTTGCCCCTGGGAGATATTGGTTGCATTTTCGTTAATCACCGTATCGTAGCCATCCTGCAGGGTGCGAATGAAATGATTCGAGCGAGCTGCCACCGAAGCGGCGACGATCTGTTCCTCGCTGGCTTCGGGAGCTCCATAGCGAATATTATCACGGATCGTGGCATTGTAGAGCCAGGTATCCTGCAGAACCATGCCCAGCATCGAACGCAGATCCCTGCGGGTCATCTCCCTTATGTCCACCCCGTCAACGGTGATACGACCCTTCCCTACATCGTAGAAGCGCATTAGCAGGTTGACCAGAGTCGTCTTACCGGCACCCGTTGGTCCGACGATGGCAACAGTCTGGCCAGGGCTCACCGTGATGTTCAGATCTTCCATCAGGATGCGATCCGCGGAGTAACCAAACTCCACATGTTCGAAACATACGGCACCCAGAGGATCGCTGACTTTAACAGGCTCGACGGCTTCCGGAGCCTCCTCCTCTTCCTGAAGAATAGCGAAGATGCGTTCGGAGGCAGCCAGCACCGATTGGATATGTTCAGCGATATGGGAAATCTGAGCCAGAGGCATGTTAAACTGACGCACATACTGCATGAAAGCCGAGATCGTGCCGAGAGTCAGAGTCCCTCCGGTCATGAACATCCCACCGACGACACAGACCAGGACATAACCAAAGTTGCCTAAAAAGACGACCAGGGGGTTGATCATGCCGGAGATGAACTGAGCCTTGCGTGAGTATTGGTAATAGCGTTCGTTAATCTCTTCGAACTCAGCGATGGAATGCTGTTCATAGCTAAACAGCTTGACGATCTTCTGCCCTCCATACATCTCCTCGATATGGCCGTTCAAATCCCCCAGAGAGCGGGACTGACCAACGAAGTAACGCTGAGAACGAGGTGCGATGACATAGACCACCAGGAGATACAGGGGAGTAATGCTCATGGTTATCAGCGTCAACAGAGGGTTTAGGCGAAGCATCATCAGCAAAACGCCGACCACGGTAATGGTGGAAGTGATCACCTGTGTAATACTTGATTGCAGCATCCGGCCCACGGAATCCACGTCGTAGACCACACGGCTGAGGATCTCCCCCTGGGTGCGTCCATCGAAGAACTTCAAAGGCAGACGGGACAGCTTTTGTTCCAGGTCGCGCCGGAAGCTGTAGACGATCTTCTGGGTTATGTTGGCGGAAATGCGTTGCTGGAAGAGCCCGAAGAGAGCACTGGTAAGAGAGACTGTAGCCAGCAGGACAACCCAGCGCAGGAGATCGGTGCTGTCGTAGATACCATGAGCTACCTGATTAAGGTTGTCGATGATCCGCGAAGAGATCAGAGGGGTCCAGATGGTGATGATCGAGGAGATACAGGAGAGGATGATGATGGAGGCGAGCAACCACTTGAAGGGGTTCATATATCTGATAGTCTGCAGGAGAGTCTTCTTAAAATCCTTAACCTTATCCTCAGGGTTGCCATGGCCGCCGATCCTGCCACCACCACCGCCCATACCGCCACCCATGCCCCCGCCACCCATGCGGATACCACCGCCACCGCCGCCACCTCGTGGACGATCTGCAGCGCGACTGGTGAATTCATCACGTTCGTATTTTTGCTTTGGTACTTCGCTTAACCGTCCTGCTGTAGGACCTGAGGGCGTTCCCGCAGAAGAACCGTTCCTCCTGGATTCACTCATGCGATCTCATCCTCCCTTAGCTGGGAGTAAACTATTTCCCGGTAGACCTCGCAGTTCTTCATCAGGAAGCTGTGATCACCCTGACCCACACAACGCCCCTCTTCCAGGACGATGATCCTGTCGGCATTGATGATTGTCGAGACCCTCTGAGCGACGATGATTACCGCTGCCTGGGTAGTGACTTCTTTCAGAGCCGCTCTCAGCGCCGCCTCCGTCTTAAAGTCCACCGCCGAGAAACTGTCATCGAAGACATATATTTCCGGATCCTTGGCGATGGCACGAGCGATAGACAGACGTTGTTTCTGCCCTCCGGAAAGATTCTTGGCGTCCTGGGAAACATATGCATCATAGCCATCCGCGATGGCCTGGATAAACTCCGTCGCCTGGGCTGCAGCCGCTGCCGACTGAATCTCCTCCTCCCCTGCCTCCGGATTGCCTAAACGAATATTTTCGGCGATGCTCCCGGTAAAGAGCTGTGCCTTTTGGGCAACGAAACCTATGCGTCTGCGCAGATCCTGCTGTGCCATCTGCGTAATATCGATGCCATCCACAAGTATTCTGCCCTGCTGGATATCGTAGAGGCGTGGAATCAGGGAAACCAGAGTCGACTTACCCGAACCGGTGCCCCCGATAATTGCCGTGGTCTCTCCTGGTTTAGCGACGAAGGAAATATCTTCCAGCACTGGCCTCTCCGCTCCGGGATAGTGGAAGGTGACATTCTCAAATCGCACCTCACCACGCATCTCAGGTTGAGGACAGGCTGGTTCGAGAGGATCGGTGATGGAAGGTTCGGTATCCAAAAGCTGATTTAATCTCCGCGAAGAGATCAAGGCGCTGGGAATCAGATTGAAGATCATCTGCAGACCCATAACTGAACCGAAGATCTGCATAACGTACTGGGTGAAAGCCATGATATCTCCAGCACTCATCGCTCCTGACCGGATGCGAAACTGCCCGAACCAATAGACCAGAACCATTGCCCCGCTGGTGACCAGAGTCGAAACCGGATGCAGCAGCGCCATGCGATAGCGTGCCTTCTTGTTGGTGCTGGTATATTCCATGTTGATGGTATTGAAACGCTCGTGCTCCTTCTCCACGGTATTGAAAGCGCGAATGACCCGAATACCGGTGAGGATCTCTCTTAAGACTCTGCTGACCCCATCCAGCTTCGTGCGCATGATCTCGAAGAGAGGACGCACCCAGTTGATGTTGATATAGATCAGTAACAGAATGACGGGCATGGA
>WRDA01000201.1 GCA_009783675.1 Symbiobacteriaceae bacterium
ATGCGTTCCGATAGAGGGTAAGACAAGACCATCGCATCCTTTCGTTCATTTCGCGTATTCATTCTTCGCTTTGAGGGTTAGATTCTCCTGCGTAGGATTAGTTTAGCATAGGTCGGTACTTGCTGATGACAGCTTCTGCCGTCTTGATGCCATCGACAGCAGCCGATATTATGCCCCCAGCATATCCGGAGCCTTCTCCCATGGGATAGAGCCCCTGCAGGGAGCTTTCTCCCTCCGCATTTCTGGTGATGCGTACCGGAGATGAACTGCGGCTCTCCACCGCAGTCAACAGAGCCTGAGGTGGTGCGAAACCGGGCAACTTTCTTTCCATAAGGGGCAGAGCCTCTGCCAGAGAACTGCTGACGAAAGGAGGCAAAGCCAGATGAAGATCCGCCATTTTTAAGCCAGGCTTGTAGGTGGGTTGTATGGCAGCAGGATCATGCCTGAGTTTTCTGGCTAGAAAGTCATCGACACGCATCAGGGGAGCGCAGTAGTTTCTGCCACCGAGGTTGTACGCCTGTTCCTCCCAGTGACGCTGCCAGGCTATACCATCCAGGGGATGGGAGCCATAGTCATCAGGAGTAACGCCTACCAGCAGTGCAGCATTAGCATTTGGCCCACTGCGATCTGCCTGGCTCATCCCGTTGGTCACCAGGCGTCCTGGCTCGCTCGCCGCAGCGATGACCTCACCGCCCGGGCACATGCAGAAGGTATAGACCCCTCTGCCCGATGGGAGATGCTGCACCAGGGCATAACTGGCGACAGCCAGCTCCGGATGCCCGGTATGTCTGCCATAGGAGCTTTGGTCTATATCTTGCTGAGATTGCTCGATACGTACTCCCAGGGAGAAGGCCTTAGGTTGCATGCCGACGCCTGTGCGCCAAAGCATTTCATAGGTGTCACGGGCGCTGTGTCCGGTTCCCAGCAACAGAACCTCAGTGGGAAGCTCCTCACCTGAAGCCAGAGCCACTCTACAGAGATGGTTATCTTTGAGGATTAACTTTGCCATCAGGCTATGGAAGAGGATCTCGACTCCCAGCTGTTGGAGTTTTTGACGTAGCGCCAACAGGATTAGACGTAACCGATCGGTTCCCAGATGAGGAGCCGCCTGGTACAATATCTCTGCAGGAGCACCGCAGGAGACGAAGGTCTGTAGTATCACGGCGATACGCGGATCACGGATACCGGTTTGCAGCTTGCCATCGGAAAAGGTCCCTGCGCCGCCTTCTCCAAACTGGACATTGCTCTCGGGATCCAGGAGGCCTCTTTCACGCAACAGATTTACTGAAGCCAGACGCTCCTCCAGCGGAGCGCCACGCTCTATGATTATTGGCCTGTATCCTCTTTCGGCCAGCGTCAGAGCGGCAAATAGTCCTGACGGGCCAGCTCCGACGATGAGAGGTCGCTCCTGTAACCTCATCTCTCCCGAAGGGGGAGCTGTATAATCACTGACAGGTGATGCAATAATACGGGGCGATGACCCGCGAGATGTATGGGTTAGATTATCGAAGGGTAAATCGACGTCGACGGAATAGACCCAAAATAACTCCTGGCGTCTGGCATCTAAAGCTTCACGAACCAGACGATATGGACATGCCTGCGCAGGAGAAAGCCCGAGCAGCTCTCGCAGGGCTTCTTCGATTTTTCCTCGTTTACCAAGAGGTAAACGCAGCTGTTCGATCCGTATCATCTTGATCGTCCTCTACTGATTGTTGGTTAACTGGTCTGAGTGAAAAAACCGGATTATATATACCGGAAATTTCCTTATCTGGGAAGCGATATCCTTCGTGTTGCAAATTTGTAAAAAAGTGATGTATCAAGCAAATTTAGGTTGTATTTGCAAATTGTTTCGGGTATAATAATAATATCCTGAAGGGGAGGGGGCGGAAAAGACAGATGGGCAGGAACTATGTTCTCCTGGAGCTAATGGTTTTCATCCTAATCGTTGCCGGCATTGTTTATCTCGTGCAACCGCGGACCACTCCCTCTGAGGATGCTTACCTTTGTTCTTTAAGCATCGCCTCTTCCCAGATGAGTCAGACAGACAGTTATCGTTTCGAAATCCGCAGGGATTCCGGTGGTCAGGTCAGCTTTAGTGCCTGGTGTATGGTGGCTCAGCCTGTTCCTGTCACCGTTAGCTTTAAAGATCAGCAGGTGACAGCTGGTACCTGGGAGGATTTATTAACTCTCGTCGCCAGAGAGAAACTTATGGAAGCCCCTCCGCCACGCAGAGGCATACCTTTACTCAGTTACTTCACCTCGGACCAGGGTTCTCGTCAGATGAGTCTGGCTTGGAGTGATGGGTTCAGCAAAGATATCATGCCAGGGGAGAACACCTGGGAGGCTTTAAGGTCTTTTTGTAGCGAACTGGCCATCCAGGTAAACACAGGTAAATGAAAGGGTAGATAGTTTCTATGGATGTAACCGCATTTGCGGAGTATCGACAGAAGATAGTTACCAACTGTAACCGCGTAATCGTTGGTAAGGATGATGCGATCTTTCTGGTAATCGTCTGTTTTGTCTGTAGCGGTCATGTACTCATCGAGGATCTTCCCGGAACAGGCAAGACGATGCTCCTAAGATCCTTCGCCAGGACTATCGGTGGAGAGTTTAAGCGCATTCAGTTTACTCCGGATCTGCTCCCATCGGATCTCACCGGGATTAACTTCTATAATCAGAAGAGCGGTGAGTTCGAGTTTCGACCGGGACCTCTCTTTACCAACATCGTTCTGGCTGATGAGATCAACCGGGCGACGCCACGCACTCAGTCCAGTTTACTGGAAGCGATGGAGGAGAGACAGATTACCGTCGACGGCGTAACCACTGCTCTAAAACCTCCTTTCATGGTCATGGCCACCCAGAACCCTTTGGAATCTTATGGTACTTTTCCTCTTCCCGAGGCTCAAATCGACAGATTCTTTATGCGGATCTCCTTAGGTTATATGAGTCGCGAACAAGAAATGGCTGTCATGACCCGACCCTCGACCCTGGCAATCGTCGAGGCGCTGGAGCAGACTGTCACTAAAGCTGAGAGTACTTATGTCAGGGATAACTTCCATTTGATCCATGTCAGTGATGATTTGGTGGCTTATATCATGGATATCGTCGAAGCAACCCGCAGGGAGAGCCGCTTTATCGCCGGGGTTTCCGCCAGAGGAACTATCGCTCTGTATAAAGCTAGTCAAGCCACGGCTGCCTTGAATGGGCGAGACTATGTAATTCCGGAGGATGTCCGTTTCGTAGCTCCTCATGTCCTGGCTCATCGTTTGAATACCGGGGGAGGTGTCAGGGGAGATCGCTCCCCGTCGGTGCTGCAGGGCATTTTAGATAAAGTTTCTGTTCCCCTCGAGGTCATACGATGATCTTTATGCTCCTGGCGCTGATCGCCTTTACCCTCATCCTGCAGCGACAGTCTCTGGAGAACTCTTTACAGGGCGTGAGATACGAACGGCATCTGTCCCATATCCTAGTCGCCCCCGATGAGTCTGTGGAGATGATTACAACTATTAGCAACCAGCGCAACTGGTTCTTGTCCTTCCTGCGTGTAGTGGAGTATCTGCCAAGGGAAACTCAACTCGATAAGGCAGTCAACAGTAAGATGCAGAGAGCGAATATCCTGTTATCG
>WRDA01000202.1 GCA_009783675.1 Symbiobacteriaceae bacterium
GATTCTGGAGAGAGTCCTCTATTTCGCCGCTCATATCGTGCTATACCCGGGGGAAGGGACCAACCTATCCCGCAAGCAGATTATGAACTAAGCAGAATATCGGGAAGCCAGAGATATGTTCGGTTCGGCTTTCAGAGCTGGCATCGGCGCGGAGGCTATCAAGGAACTCCTGGCTGACATCGATTTAGAAGAGCTCTGCACAGAACTGCGCGGCGAGGTACGCAACTCCGGTGGGCAAAGGCGCACCAGAGCAATTCGCCGTCTGGAAGTCGCCGAAGCCTTCCGCTCCTCCGGGAATCTACCGGAATGGATGATTTTGGATGTCGTACCGGTTATCCCCCCAGAGATCCGTCCCATGGTGCAACTGGATGGCGGTCGTTTCGCTACCTGCGACCTCAACGACCTCTACCGTCGAGTGATCAACCGTAATAATCGCTTAAAAAAACTCATCGAGCTCATGGCCCCGGATATCATCGTGCGTAACGAAAAACGCATGCTGCAGGAAGCTGTGGATGCTCTCATCGATAATGGTCGTCGCGGCCGGCCGGTTACCGGCGCCGGTAATCGTCCTCTCAAGTCCCTCAGCGACATGCTCAAGGGAAAGCAGGGGCGTTTTCGGCAGAATCTTCTCGGCAAGCGGGTGGACTACTCCGGTCGATCGGTGATCGTGGTCGGCCCTGAGCTTAAGTTGCACCAGTGCGGACTGCCCAAGGAGATGGCTTTAGAGCTGTTTAAGCCTTTCGTGATGAAGAAGCTGGTCCAGCGTGGCCAGGCGCATAATATCAAATCAGCCAAGCGCAAGGTGGAGAGGGTAAGCGAGGAAGTCTGGGATGTCCTGGAAGAGGTCATCCAGGGGCATCCTGTGCTGCTCAACCGTGCGCCGACTCTCCATCGCCTGGGTATTCAGGCTTTTGAGCCTATTTTGGTAGAAGGTCGTGCCATAAAGCTGCACCCTCTGGTATGTCACGGATATAATGCCGACTTCGACGGAGACCAGATGGCGGTTCATGTGCCTCTCTCGGCAGAAGCTCAGGCGGAAGCCCGTTTTCTGATGATGTCTACCAATAACATCTTAAACCCCAAGGATGCCCGTCCGGAGATAACTCCTCAGCAGGACATGATTCTCGGCAGCTACTACCTCACCTTGATCCGTGAAGGATCCAAGGGGAGCGGAAAAGCCTTCGCCAGCATGGAAGAAGCGCTGATGGCCTACCAAAGCGATGAGCTGCATCTTCAGGCCCCGATCCGCGTGAGGCGTTCAGCCGTCCTGCCCGATGGCACCCGTAAGACGAAGATCATCGAAACCACTGTCGGGCGCCTGATCTTCAACGAGAAGATGCCGCAGGATCTGGGTTTCGTCGATCGCAGCGATCCGGAGAACGCCTGTCTTTTGGAAATCGATTTTATCGTGAAGAAAGACGAAATCGGAGAGATCGCCTGGCGCGTCTATGAAATGCATGGCAATGCCAGAACAGCAGAAGTGCTGAATGAGCTGAAGAACCTCTCCTTCACCTATGCAACCAAGGCTGGTATTAGCATCGGACTGCAGGATGTCACCATCCCTACCAGCAAGAGTCGGATTTTGGCTGAAACCGAAGCTCAGGTCATCCAGATCGAAGAATACTTCGCTATGGGTCATATCACCGAAGGTGAACGTTACAAGGAGGTCGTGGATCTCTGGGATCGTGCCACCAAAGAGGTGCAGAGAGCGGTCACCGATGGTATGGACGCCTTCAACCCCATCAAGATGATGGCTACTTCCAAGGCTCGTGCCAATCCCTCCCAGTTAAGTCAGCTTGCTGGCATGCGTGGCTTGATGAAGGATCCCACCGGGCGCACCATCGACCTGCCGATTAAAGCCAACTTCCGCGAAGGTCTCACCGTGCTGGAGTATTTCATCTCGACTCACGGAACTCGCAAGGGTCTCGCCGATACAGCACTACGCACCGCAGACTCTGGTTACCTTACCCGTCGTCTGGTGGATGTCTCCCAGGACGTCATCGTCCGCGAGGATGACTGTGGTTCCAACGAAGGCATCTACCTGGAGGGAATCACCGATGGCAGCCGCGTTATCGAACGTTTCGAAGAGCGCATAGTCGGACGCTACTCGGTGGATGATATCGAGATTCCCGATTTAGTCGAGTTGGGTAGCGGCACCCTGGTCCTTAAGGCCCAACGCCTACCGGTACGCAGTGAAGAGGACGATGGCGGGGATAAGCCCTACTTCGTCCGCCGCAATCAAATGATCACCCCGGCTATCGGCAGCGCCATCGCCGCCTATGGTATCGTCCATTGTGATATCGATGGCAGGGCGACTATCTATCCCGATGCGGTGGGAGTAGTTGCCGACGATGGCAGCGAGAAGCGCTTCCCCATCTTTCAGCGCAGCGATGGATCTGCTCAGAAGCTGAAGGTCAAGGAAGGAGAGCTGGTACGCGTCGGTGATGCCCTCACCGAGGGTTTAATTTCCGGCATTTACTGTCGCTCGGTCCTTACCTGTCAGACGCGTCATGGTGTCTGCATCAAGTGCTACGGGCGGAACATGGCAACCGGTCGGGTCATCGACATCGGTGAGGCTGTGGGGATTATCGCCGCTCAGTCCATCGGCGAACCCGGAACCCAGTTGACCATGCGGACCTTCCATACCGGAGGTGTAGCCTCCAGTGAAGATATCACCCAGGGTCTGCCTCGCGTGGAGGAAGTCTTTGAGGCTCGCCGACCCAAGCACCCTGCCAGTCTGGCTGAGATCTCCGGAGTTGTCACCGTCAGAGAGATGATCAACAAGCGGGAAGTCTCCATCGCCAACGATAGCGGGGAAGCCAGAACCTACGCAGTCAGCTACGGTGGCGATCTCCTGGTGCACAGTGGAGACCATATCGAGATCGGTCAGATCCTGATTACCGACCATCATGTCAACCCCCACGAACTCCTGGTATACAAGGGCATCGACGGGGTACGTACCTACATGGTCCAGGAGATCCAGAAAGTTTATCGCAATCAGGGCGTGGAACTAAACGACAAACATATCGAGGTCATCGTCCGCCAGATGCTCAAGAAAGTCAAGGTGGAGGATGCAGGTGATACGACCCTCCTGCCGGGAGCTACTGTAGATATCTTAGACTTCCAGGATGCTAACCAGAGAATCCTCGAAGAGGGTGGCGAACTGGCTGTGGCCAGACCTATCCTCCTGGGTATTACCAAGGCTTCCCTGGCTACGGACTCCTTCCTCTCTGCTGCCTCCTTCCAGGAGACGACCCGTGTTCTCACCGAAGCAGCCATCAAAGGCAAGAGCGATCCTCTGCTAGGACTGAAAGAGAACATGATCATCGGCAAGCTGGTGCCCGCTGGCACCGGCCTGGAAGCTTATCGGGCTCTGGAGGTTTACGCCGAAGCCGATCCCGCCGCCAGCGATTTCGGCATGCTGGAGTATGAATCACCGATATAGCGCTATCGCTATCAAGGGGGTACGCGTACCCCCTTGAGTAACCCCCGCTTAGCATGCCCATTCTCAGGCGCATGTCCTGAGAATGGAGGTGAACGGAAGGAATGCAACTTTTTTTCTGAAAATTTCCTGATATAATCTTGACAGCATCCGCTGGTAGCTGTATTATATCCGAGCGTCC
>WRDA01000203.1 GCA_009783675.1 Symbiobacteriaceae bacterium
GCCATGGATTGCGGTATTCTAAGCCAGAATGTGGCTCTTGCCGCTCACTCCCTTGGTCTTGGCAGCTGCATCTGCGGCATGGCTTCGGCACCTTTCAACGGTCCCAACGGTAACTCCTATAAGGAGCGTCTACAGTTCCCTCCAGGGTATGTCTTCGGCATTTCCATCCTGGTAGGCACCGCAAAAACAACCAAGGCTCCTCATGATCTCGACGCAGCTAAAGTGACAATCATCAAGTAGCTTACTCTGTTTCACTTACCTATAAAAACCATAATTAACAAGAGTGGAGATGCCACCTTTTGGGCATCTCCACTCTCGTTATGTCTTGCGCAAATTCTTGCGTAGCTCTTTCATGACCAGGTCGAAGTCGATAGGTTTACCAATCAGACCGTTCATACCTACCTCATAGCTCTTCTCGATATCTTCGCGAAAGACATTAGCGGTCATGGCAATGATGGGAACTGTCCTGGCAATCTGTAAATCCAGCGCCCTGATTCGGCGAGTTGCTTCATACCCATCCATTTCCGGCATCTGAATATCCATGAAGATCAGACTATACCTCTCTGGCGCATCTTCGAACATACGCAGGGCCTCGACACCATTCTCGGCACAGTCTACGACTAATCCAGTGGGTTCGAGGAAAGAGAGGACTATCTCTCTGTTGATCTCCACATCATCGACCAGCAAGATTGTAAAAGCTGAAAAATCATCGCCATATAAGCCTTCCAAGGCACCCGTCTCGGTCTTGGTACTAATGTAAGAATTAATGACATCGACGATAACCGAAGGGAACAGGGGTTTGGGCAGATGCCTGTCGATGCCGGCTGCTCTGGCGTCTTCTTCGATTTCGCTCCAGTCCACAGATGAGAACAGGATCAGAACAGGATTCCCAGATGCTTTACTACGTATCTCTCTGGCGAGATCGATGCCATTCATTCCTGGCAGTTTCCAATCTATAAAGTAGATGTCATAGACATCACCCTGCTCCAGCATGGTTGCGGCATCTTCTCCACTGGCTGCGATAGTGCAGGTAATGTTCAGGTTTTCAGAAACGACGGCAAAGAATTCACGAATCTCCGGTTCATCATCCACAGCCAGGACGCGAAGGTTTTCCCAGTTAACCCCTTCATCCAGCATATGCCTCTCGATTTCGTCACCGCGGTGCATTACGAATGTAAAGGTAAAGGTCGAGCCTATCCCTGGCTGAGACTCCACCCAAATCTCGCCATCCATCAGTTCCACTATACGCCTGGCAATAGCCAGCCCCAATCCGGTCCCGCCGTATTTTCGTGTCGTCGTGGCTTCAGCCTGCTCGAAGGACATGAAGAGGCGTGACCTCTGCTCCTCCGTGATGCCGATACCTGTATCCTCGACGCTGATCCTGATGCGACACTCGCCATTTTCTTCAGTCACCAGCTGGGCATCGAGGTGGATCGATCCTTCCTCCGGGGTAAACTTTGTAGCATTGGACAAAAGGTTAGTGATCACTTGTGAGAGCCTCTGGTCGTCGCCGATCAGAGTATGGGGGATCTCCCTATCGATATGGACATGCAGCTTCTGATGCCGTTCATCTACCCGCAGGCTAATGACATCGGCGATCTTCTGCAGCATCTTCTCGAAATCGAAGCTGACTGGCGAGAGTTCGAACTTATCCGCTTCGATCTTGGACATATCCAATACATCGTTAATGATACCCAGCAGATGCTTGGAAGCCGTCTCGATGATAGCCAGGGCATCGTTCTTTTTCTGAATATCATTGGAGAGTTTAGCGATCGCCGTCATCCCGATGATGGCATTCATCGGGGTGCGTATCTCATGGCTCATGGTGGAGAGGAAGTTACTCTTCGCTTTGCTGGCGGCTTCGGCTTGAATGCGTTGCTTCTCCGAATCGAGGATGATGTTCTTTGTCTCCGTAATATCTACCAGGGTGCCTACCACCCGAATGGGGTTCCCGTTTCTATCGCGCACGGTTACTCCGGAAGCGTGAAAGTAAGAATGCTCACCATCTTTCTTCAGCAAACGATATTCAATATCATAGGGTGTTTCACCTGTGGTATCCAGCAGATGCTCGATAAAAGCGGATAGCGCTATTTCCTTGTCGTCGGGATGCAGCAGGTCGCTCCAGCTGCGCAGGATGTTGGGAAAATCGCTCTCATCTTTGTAGCCAAGCATATGCCTGAGCTCGTCTGACCAGATGAAAATATTGTTGGGATTTACCGGATCGTTCTTGACGATCTCCATCTCCCACAAGCCAACTTTTGAGGCCTGGATCGCCATCGCCAGTTTAGTGATCTGCAACTCATTCTGGCCCAGGACATCCTCTGTGCGTTGCAAAGCAGCTTTTAACTCCATTTGAATCATATTGCGGTTAATGGCATTGACCAGTAGTAGGGTAACACTGCAGAGCATATCCACCTCTTCCGGGTTGAAATAACGCTCTTTGACCACATCGTCGACGCAGAAGACACCCCAGAACTCATTCTTATAATACAAGGGTATGGTGATCGTCGAAAGTAAACCCAGAGGACTTAGCAGATCCTGGTCCTCTTTTGGCAGATGGGCAACGGGACCGTTGACGTTTTCACCACGCAAGAAGAGCTCCATCCAACGCTGACTGTAGGGTATCGCCGTCCCGATCTCCACGGGAGGTGCTTCTTTCCCGGCATTGGACAGCCATTTATACTTAAGGGCGAAGTTCAGCACACCATCATGCATCTCATTCTGCCAAATCTGTACGCAATCAGCTTCCATGCTCTGACCGATGATTTCCATGCCAGTCAGCAGAGAGTTTTCGAAATGCTCCTCGTTGGATTCTGCCAGCAGAACAGAAGCGACACGGTTCATTACTCCCAGGATCATGTCCCGCTTTTGGTCAGAGATGACAATGCGGCGGAAGAAGAACATGATGATGGTCATCATGATGATATAAGAGATAATGAGCAACATGATTATGATAGTAGATATTTGGGATAGAGTCTGCTCCAGCTCGGATATAAGATTGTTAGCCCAGATATACCCTATTACTGTGTCGTTACGAACCACTGGCAGCATAGCGTTCATGATGTTACCCCGCACCATGGTTCCTGTGGTAACTTCAGCAATGCCTGTCGCCATGACCCGTCGACCCGGATGATCCGCGCCTATGGGTGCTCCAACCGTCTGCTGGTATTCAACAGAGGGCCCGTAGCTAAGGATGGCGTCAAGCTCACGGGAATAATAACCTACCCCGATGCCATCCGAGGCACTGGCAACTTCATCGGTGAACACCCGTAGAGCAGCGTTCAGAGTAGCTATCTTTTCCTCTTTGGAAGCATTTTGCATGCTGGCATTGGCCAATATTTCGTCATACCCGCCCGGGACAAGATGGGCTTCCAGGACTTTGGTCATGGCTAACAGGCTATCTCGCTTCTGTTCGTAGAATATATTCTCATTTACATAGCTGGCTGTATACCAGATCGAAACGAAGGGTATACAAAGACATATAGCCAGGATGAGCATTGTCCTTCCGTGACGTCTGAGCATGACAATATTGTTCACTCCGGAACCCCCTAATAATGTGCAGGCAGAATCGTGAGTTGCTCACAGACATAGTGCTTATACACTATAAAATATATTTTGATATA
>WRDA01000204.1 GCA_009783675.1 Symbiobacteriaceae bacterium
CTCACATGAAAGGAGCATTCCCATGACCAGGCAACCCTTTACAGTGGAAGACCTGCTGAAGATGAAGAGCATCGGAGCTTTCCAGATCTCTCCCGATGGCTCTCTCGTCGCCTATGAACTGAAAGAAAGCAATCTGGATACTGACGAAACGACCTCTAACCTCTGGTGGGTTTCAGCGGCGAAACCGGGAGAGGCAACCTGTCTGACCAGTAGTGGTAAGGATGGTACGCCAAGCTGGTCTCACGACAGCGGGAAACTGGCCTTCATCTCGGGGCGAGGTGGCAAGCCGCAGATCTATATCCTGGATCGGCGAGGCGGCGAAGCTCAGGTGGTTAAGACGACCTGCCGCCCTGGTGGGGCTCTCCTCTGGTCTCCTGATGATCGCTATCTGGCTTTTACCGCGAGTATAGATATCACCATTGAGGGTCAACGCTATCCCGGAGAGCCTCAGCATCTGTGGCAGTCTGCTGCCGAGGAGCTGGCAGGCAGAGCCGCAACTGCAGGTAAACCCTCCGGAGACGAGAAGAAAAAGACACCACCGGTTAAGGTCGTAACGGCCTTCGAATATCGTAACGATGGACGGGGCATGACTTACGAGCAGAAGAGCCAGCTCTTCGTCCTCGATCTGCAGGACGGCAGTTGCACCCAGTTGACGCATATCACCGGAGATGATGCTCCCACTGTGGCGGGTTACACCTGGAGTGCCAATGACACCCTGATCTATGCTCTGAGCAACCTTGATCTGCAGCTCCTGCGCCGCAACACTATCTTCTACAGCATCACCATCGGGCAAGAGAAAGCGAAAGTGCTCTTCCCCTTCTCTGGATCCGTCGGCAATCTGAGTTGGCAGGACAAAAAACAGACTCTGCTCTTTGGCGCCACTCGTGGAGAAATACCTCAGGGGACCGCTCCTACGGAAGTCTGGATCTGGCGCAGGGGGATGCAATGGGCCATCTCTCTCACCGAGGATCTGGATCGTTCCTGTCGCGCTATCCATTGGGGCAGCGAGGGAAAGAGCATCTACTATATCAAAGAAGACCAGGCTATGACCAGGGTTTATCAGCGCAGCTACAAGAATGATGCCCTGGGAGAAGAAATCCTCTGTGCCGGGAGCTATCTGGGAGCCGTAGAAAATATCTCAGTGGCTGAGGATGGTTCACTGGTCTACCTGGGCAGCGACGAAGTTACGCCGCCTCAGCTGTATTTCCGTGGCAAGCGTGATCTGATGCAGGAACGGCAGCTGACTAAGGTCAACGAAGAATATCTCTGTGAGGATTATTTCTGTTCTGCCGAAGTCATGCATTTTAAGGGACCTCAGGACTGGCTCATCGAAGGCTTCCTGATGCGTCCCAAAGGTTTCGTGGAGGGTAAGCCGGTCCCCACAGTTCTTTCCATCCATGGCGGACCTACCGGAGCCTATTATCGTTCCTTCGTCCCCTTCTTCCAGGTCCTGGCGCATGCCGGCTATGCCGTGGTCTATATCAATCCCCGCGGCAGCACCGGTTATGGGACGGTCTTTACCCAGGGCGTCTGTATGGATTGGGGTGGCGGTGATTACGGTGACATCATGGCCGGCGTCGATGAGGCCATCGCCAGAGGAGTAGCCGATCCCGACAAGCTGGCGGTGACAGGCTGGAGCTACGGTGGCTATATGACCTGCTGGGCCATCACCCAGACCGAGCGCTTTAAAGCAGCCATCGGAGGGGCAAATATTAGCAATATCTACACCCTCTATGGCGTATCCGATATCGGAGCCGCTTACGACGAAGCGATAATGGGAGGTCCGGCCTTTGATCTCGAGGAGCTTTATATGAGTCGTTCTGCGATCCGCCATGTGCGTAAGGTGACTACTCCGGTCATGCTGCTTCATGGTGAGTACGATGTCCGCTGTCCGATGGATCAAAGCGAGCAGTTCTATACCGCTCTCAAGCGCCTTGGCAAGGATGTGGTCTTCGTGCGCTATCCCGAACAGTACCACCCTCTGCTTAAGCCGAGTTATATCAAAGACCGCTGGGAGCGCTCCCTGGCTTGGTTTGACCACTATCTGAAGGGGTGCTAGCGACTGTTGATCGTTTGCCATGAACCGTAGTCTGCGTCTGCTTTACTTCGGTAATCTGATTTTCTCTTTAGGCATGGGACTGTATCATTCCTTTATACCACTGTATTTGCGCTCTCAGGGGGCCGATACAGTGGTATTAGGTCAGTACAGCGCTTTCGGACTGATAGTTTCTTCTCTCTCCTACTTTCCAGCCACCTGGCTTTGCAACCGTTTCGACCACAAGCATCTGATCATCGCCGGCTGGCTGATGTGCATCCCGGTGCCTCTGCTTCTGGCGCTGGCTCCCTCCTGGCACTTGGCTTTCCTGGCCTCCTTCATCTTCTACAGTTCCTACTTCTCCAATGTAGCCTTACAGAGCTATGTAATCCGCAAAGCCGAACCGGAACATCTTTCCTCCGCCTATGCCCAGGTTTTTTCAGCATACGCCCTTGGCAATGTTTTCTCCCAATCGCTGGGAGGCTTCCTGCTGGAGCAGCGCGGCTACCTGACTGTCTTCCTGGTCGCCGCACTTCTCTATATCGTGGCAACTCTGATCTTCACCCAGATCGACAGTGCTCCCCCCGAACATACAGGACCACAGCCCAGGGGATTCAACCTGCAGTTACCTAAAAAGCTGTGGTCTCTCCTGCTGCTCTTTTGTTTTTTGCAGGCGGTCGCCATGATGCCCCTAGACTTCGTGGTGCCTCATCTGAAAGATCGTTCCGAACTGGATACTGCCTGGATCGGAATTATCGGTTCTCTCGCTTCCCTGGCAGCGGCAGCCGGATTGCCACTCCTTGGCAAGCTCGCTGACCGCATCGGGATTACCAGGACCATAGGAGTTAACCTGATCCTGACAGCAGGTTCATTCGCCTTGATGATCACAGTGCCAGGCAGCATCGGCTTTGTCATGCTGGCTGCTTTACTCAGGGGGAGCAGCCGTTCGGGAGCCTTGTATACCATGAGCCTGGGATCCAGCTGTGAACCAGCCGATCTTAGCAACCTGCTCTCCCTCTTCGGTTTGTTATCCGGTTTGCTGACCGCCATCGGGCCTATGATCAGCGGCGTGCTTTACAGCCAAAATCCCGATGCTCCCTTCACAGTGGCTCTGTGCCTGACCCTGCTAAGTGGCCTGCTCATGCTACGCTTCAGGATGGGGGCTATGAATAACCGCACATGACATTCATGTGCGGTTATTCGTAGCGTGTCATACATGCTGCGGGAGCGGAGCTCCCGTGAGTGCAGGCGAGCTTTGCTTGCCGAAACGGCCTTGGGTATGGGGGTTTGGAACCCCCATTTATCATCTTAACCGCACATGACATTCATGTGCGGTTATTCGTAGCGTGTCATACGTGCTATTTCAAATACCTGTCCAGCTGAGCGAAGAGTTCAGGTGAACTGATGGGTTTACCTATATGCCCATTCATCCCTGCGACCATACAGCGTTCGATATCTTCGCGGAAGACATTGGCAGTCATGGCCAGGATGGGAACCTGCTGGGCCGCTATAGAGGCTAGGCTGCGAATCCGTCTGGTGGCTTCGTAACCATCCATCTCC
>WRDA01000205.1 GCA_009783675.1 Symbiobacteriaceae bacterium
AGTCCCCGACCCCGGTGAAGCAATTGAACCAGCACCGGAATATCCGGCAATAACTTATCTGACAAACCGGATTGCCCAAATGGATGATATTCTCCATGTTTATACCGATTTTAGTGATGGGCGTAACAACTTCACCCAGAAAGCCTGGATGGGTTCCAGTTACAGCAACATCCCAGCCATGGACGAAGCGGCGCCAGGATACTCCGGGGTCTCGGGCATCGCTGCCGAACTGGACCTTTCCCGGCACTCCTGGGGAGGCTATATGTTCGTCAACGGCGCCCTAAAGCCGGGAGCGACACAGCCTGATGCGGACTTCGGTGCCCATGATGCCGGCCTGGATCTCAGTGGAGCTACATCGTTGGTCTTCTATGCCAAAGGAGAGACCGGCAAGGAACGGGTTGAATTCTTCATGGGTGGTTTAGGCTGGCAGGGCAGCATTAAAAGCGCCGTTTATGCCGATTCCACACGCAAGGTTACCTTGGGCTATGTTACCCTGAGCCAGGAGTGGCAGCGCTATGAGCTGGACCTACAGGGTAAAGACCTTAGCCGCATCGGATGTGGCTTCGGCTGGGTAACCAATGATGTCAACAACCGTGGAACCAAGAAGGTATGCTTCTATGTTGATGATATTCACTACACCTTTGCCCAGGCCAAGCCAGGACCCCTCTTCCTGCAGAGCTATGCCGCCGCAGAGATGGGCAGTGACGCCGCCATCATCAATGGTTTCGCCTACCTCTACGATAATGCCATCGCAGCCATGGCTTTAACCTATGCCGGTAATCATGACCGCGCCGGACAGATCGCTGATGCCATCGTCTATGGGATTCAACACGATCGCTACTACCAGGATGGACGTCTGCGCAACGCTTATGCCAGCGGGAATCCCCGCTCTTTCCCAGGCTGGTTTTCTGCCAGGAGCGAATCCTTCGCCAGGCTGCCCGGTTTCTATGACAGAACAGACAAGGAATGGTATGAGGATTATTACGCCGTCTCCACCTCCACCGGTAACCTGGCCTGGGGCATCCTGGCTCTCTGCGAAGTATACACGCAAATGCCTCAGCGCCAGGAGTACCTGGATGCTGCCTGCACTTTGGGAGACCTAATCTTGAGTCTCAGCGAAGAAGGCGGTTTCCCCGGCGGCTTTGAAGGCTGGGAAGGCTCTGAAATCAAAGTGAGCTATCTCTCCACCGAGCACAACATCGATCTGATCACAGCCTTCGACTACCTGGCAGAACTCAGCGAAGATGAACGCTACGCTACCGGAGCAGTTCGCGCCAGGGAGTTTGTCCTCTCCATGTACGATGCTGACCGACACTGCTTCTACACCGGGACTACCGAGGATGGGGTGACCATCAACAAAGAGGTGCTTCCGCTGGACTGTCAGACCTGGGCTATTCTGGCACTGGGGGAGAGTTTTGCTCACGGTGAACAGGTGATGGAGTTTGTGGAAGAGCATCTGGGAATCGATGGCGGTTATGACTTCAACACCGACAAAGATGGCATCTGGTTCGAAGGTACAGCTCAGGTGGCTCTGGCCTACCTGACTTTAGGTAACCGGGACAAGTATGAAACCATCATGGCTCTGCTGGCGGAAAATGTTCTCCCCGATGGCAGCATCCCCGCCGCTGACCGGGATGATGTGACCACCGGCTTTATGGTCAGTGGCACCGACATCCCCTGGACCTATCCTAATCGCAGCCATCTGGGAGCCACCGCCTGGCTCGCTTTCGCCCAAATGGAACGCAACCCCCTGGCTCCACGGTAACATACCAATTGAAAGGCAGGCCTAACCTATGATTATCAGTGCCCAGAGTATTATCTTCGGCGATAGCAAGACACCGCCCCTCAGCGATGGCGCGATGTTAGTCCACAACAGCAGAATTATAGAGATCGGTGATGCCCGGCAACTAATCGCAAATAACCCCGGTGAGGAGGTGCATCACTATCCCCAGGGTACTCTTCTGCCTGGTCTGATCGACATGCACATCCACATCGGTACTGATGGGGCTCCGGACGCTGGCGGATTCTCCGATTATATGTGGGCGATCTGTGCCTACTCTCTACTGCAGAAAGCCTTCTCCGTAGGGGTGACCACCGTACGGGATGTAGGCTCCCGCGATGGACTGGCAACGACCCTGCGACAAGCGGTGCATCGTGGCTATGTGGAGCTGCCACGGATCATCACCTGTAACCTGGGCATCTGCATGACAGGCGGACACGGCGCCAGCACATATGAAACTGCAACCGAATGCGATGGCGAGTGGGAGATACGTAAAGCCATCCGCAGCAATCACAAGAAGGGTGCCGACTGGATAAAGATTCTTACCAGCGAAGCTCTCCGTGGTGAGGAATATACTCAAAGCGAACTGGATGCAGCTGTAGATGAATGTCACCGCATGGGCAAGCTCTGTGCCGCTCATGCCGGATATCAGCCTTCGGTATCCATGTGCGTCAAGGCTGGCTTTGATACCATTGAGCACGGAACCTTCATGACTATACCCGAAGCTCAGTACCTCCTTGCACATGATCGCACCTGGGTGCCTACTATCATCGCTTTTGCCTACATTGCCGACCAGGTTAAGGCAGGTTATCTCTACCAAAACAGTGAAGCCTCCAGTAGCTACTTCCTTTTGGCAGAAGAGCAGTATGCCAACAATTTTAAGAGTCTCTTCGATACCGGGGTCAGGACTACTACCGGTACAGATCAGGTACTCTGGCAAGCTCCGGTTTACCCTGTCGCCAAAGAATGCGCCTACATGGTACGCTACGGCATCACTCCGCTGCAGGCTATCGAAGCCGCCACTAAGAACGGCGCCGAAGCCCTGCGCCTGGGTGAACACCTGGGACAGGTTAAACCAGGCTATATCGCCGACCTGATTGTTACAGAAGGCAACCCTGCCTTAGATATTAGCGCCTTAGAGCAGGTAACCGCAACCTATCAAAGCGGTAAACTGGTCTATAAAAAATAACTCCCTGGAGATTAGTGGAAGATTGAACCAAGCGCCCCAAGCTCCCTGAAGAAGTGGTCCTATGACAGCATGGGTTGACTCTTGGTGTTGACAGGGGTTTTGATACAGTCAGCATGCTAAAGAGACGACGATGATGCAAGCATCACTCGGAAGTATGATAACCATTCGTGTACCGAAAATGACCATTCACGTACCACTTTGTTTAGTTTAGGGTCTGCTATGCTATCCTGTGCACAGCAGACCCTCATCTTTCGTAGCAAACCAAGCGATCTTACCATACAGGAGGGATTCTCATGACCGAATCGGCAAAAGCAGGCGTAAACCAACCCTCGGCTCTGCGTGAGCTTCTGGCTTCACTGGGTTTCGTGATCAGGGCATCTCACGAGACCGGTAAACTGATCGTGCCGATGTTTTTCCTAAATCAGTTTGCCCAGGTACTCATCCCCTTCATCTCCATCTTCCTGCCCAAGATGATCATCGATGCCCTTACCGCTCCTACCTTTGACTTGGATGCTCTGCTGTCGTCACTGGGAATCGTCGGCATCTGCCTGCTGGTGGTGAATGTAATCGGAGCCTTTGCCCAGCATTATTGCCAAAGCAGCGGAACCATGGTGGGCACCACCGC
>WRDA01000206.1 GCA_009783675.1 Symbiobacteriaceae bacterium
ATGCACTTTGCAGATTGCCGGTTGAGCGGCAAAGTATTCCGCCAGGAGCAGAGCGTTCCTGCTGTGCCTGGCCATGCGCAAATCCAAGGTACGCAGGCTGCGTGCCAGCAACCAGGCATCGAAGGCACCGAGCATGGCGCCATAGAGGATGTTGAAACGCTTTATCTCGGCGATTAGACTGGTGGAGGCGAGAATCGCTCCTGCGGTGATATCGCTGTGGCCACAAAGATACTTGGTGGCACTGTAGACGCTGATATCCGCTCCCAGATCTAAAGGCCTACAAATCGCCGGGGTTGCGAAGGTGTTGTCGACGATGAGTAAGGCTCCATGTTCATGAGCCAGATCGGCCATTTCCCTCAGATCGAAGACCTCCATCAGGGGATTGGTGATCGTCTCTGTATAGAGGATTTTGGTATTTGGTTTGAAATAGCCCCGCAGATCCTCGTGCAGAGGGTCGACAAAATCTACACTGACCCCGAAACGAGGCAACTCATTCTTAAAATAATCGTAGACTCCACCGTAGAGTACCGGCGTAGCGATGATGTGATCTCCGGATTTTACCTGGGAGATGATCGTCAAGATGATCGCTGCCATGCCCGAAGCACAAACCAGAGCAGCACTGCCCTCTCCTTCTGCAGAAGCCAGGATATTGCATACCGCATCGTGGGTGGGATTACCCATGCGAGTGTAGATATATCCGGCTTCGGGGTCGGCATAGGCTGCTTCCAGAGCTTCGACATCCTCGAAGCTGAAGACCGAGTTAAGATGAATCGGCAGCACCTTGGGATAGGAACGAGTGGCTGCCAGCCTGCGGGCCAGCTTCTTTTCCCCGGCATGGATCAGGCGGGTGCTAAGATGTTTCTCGGGCATAGAAATCCTCCTTGGTCATGACATAGTCGGCTAATTCCATTATCTGGCCATTGGGCATCTCTTCGCCGACATCGGCGCAATAAAGAAAATTCAGTTTTTCCAGAAGAAAGCGGGAAGGGAGGTTTCCCCTGCCGGTGAAGGCATGAAGGGTATCTATCTGCAGATCTGTATAGGCATAATCCATGACCACTGGCAGAGCCTCACTCATATACCCCCGGCGCTGGTGCTCAGGTAAGAGGCTGTAACCCAGCTCGGCTTCATTGCGTTCGACCTGGTAGTTCCACAGCACGATGGAACCTAAATAGCGATCCTGGCCTGGCAGAGTCAAAGCCCAGAACAGCCACTCCCCGGCATCCATGCCGTTGAGC
Source organism: Symbiobacteriaceae bacterium (assembly GCA_009783675.1). Taxonomy (GTDB): domain Bacteria; phylum Bacillota; class JAAYKD01; order JAAYKD01; family WRDA01; genus WRDA01. The sequence continues at coordinate 1,239 of WRDA01000206.1, forward strand.
ATGCTCTGTAGATAGATGCGGGACCGCTCCATCTTCGTATGGGGCGTGAAACCCATCAACCTGGCAATATCCGGATCGCTGCGCACCAGATGAACCTGAGGGAGATCGCTCTGACGCACCGACCGCAGGATCAAGCGGTGACTCTGCAGCAGCGGAGGGATGGTAGTGCCTTTCATCGACGAGCCTCCTCCTGAGTATACGATAAACAACCATGTTCACCCTGAAGTATGTAAATATGTGCGTCTACGCTACGCGTTAGATATAGATTGAATCGCTCAGTTTGGCTTACGGCAGGAAACCATCTGTTGGAATTCGAATAGGAAAATGAATAGTTTACGCTAAGGAGGTTAATCATGCCAGAATTGATCGCCATGTATCCCGGCACCTACGATCCTCTGACCAATGGCCATTTGGATATCATCCAACGGGCTTCGCGACTCTTCGACAAAGTCCATGTGACCATCGTCACTAATCCGGCTAAAAAGACGCTCTTCACCCTCGAGGAGCGCCTGGTCATGCTGCGCCAAACGACTGCCAGCCTACCTAATATCATCGTCGACGTTTATGATGGCCTTTCGGTAGACTACTGTCGTCAGGTGGGTGCCAAAGCCATCGTGCGGGGTCTGCGAGCCCAAATGGACTTCGAATATGAGTTTCAGATCGCCGCTGCCAACCAGTATTTGAACCATGAAGTAGAGATGTGTTTCCTGATGACCAGGCAGAACCTGGCTTTCGTCTCTTCTTCAGTAGTCAAGGAGATCGCTTTGTTTAACGGTAAACTGGAGGGTTTGGTTCCCGATATCGTAGCTGAATCTCTACGCAGCAAGTTTGCTTAGCTAAAGCTTGCTATTACCCATTAAAAGAGGCAGGAGGCGTTGATGCAGAGGGATCACTCCGCTCCGGTGCAGGGCTTTAAGGAGCAGGATCGCCGTCAGACCGATGGCCAGGCCACTCAGCAAAGCAGAAACCATCAGCACCGGGAGATAATAGAAGATAGCGAAGTTGCCGATCAGGGACGAGGCGACCAGAATCTGGCCCAGATTATGAGCAGTTGCTCCTGCGATGCTTACCACTGCCAGGCTGAAGTATTGTGGCCAGAGGTAGGATAGGGAGCACATTACCCCAAAAGCCAGCAATGCTCCGGTCAGGCTGAAGATGAGGCCGGAGAAGCCTGTTATAAACGAGGTGAGCAGCGCTCTGAGGACCACAAAAATCCCGGCTTCCCTGGGAGAGAGGATGAAGAGACTCACCAGGGTAACCAGATTACCCAAGCCAAGCTTAACCCCGGGATAGGGGAGAATTGGCAGGGGCAGGAGGCGCTCCACCTGATGCAAGCCTAGAGCCAGAGCCAGGAGGATAGCGAAAAGAGCTATTTTGTGGCTGCTCATGATGGTTTAATGCTCCCGAGCTACCCCACAGGGGCATAGTCGATATCGGCAAAGTACCACAGATCCTCGAACTGCGAGTTACGAATATCTTCAGCGACAATGTAAGGCAGATATTCTTTGGCATCCGTAAAATCAAGATAGGAATCGGCTTCGTAATAAGCATTTAGCTTGATGATATGAAAACCGTAGAAGGAAGGCACGAGACCGGAGATTTCTCCTGGTTCCGAGAGGGCGAAGGAAGCCTCGATAAACTCAGGGACCAGATTGGCATCGACGGTGAAGGGAGAGAGTTTGCCTCCGTTTATGGCGGAACTGTAATCTAAGGAGATCTCCCTGGCCAGGTCGGCGAAATCTTCCCCGGCAGCCAGACGATCCAGTGCTGCCAGAGCCTCCTCCTCAGTTTCGACCAGGATATGACTGACCGAGACACCGGGATCGCTGTTGAAGAAATAGTCCTGATACTCCAGGTAGACTTCCAGGAACTGATCATCGCTGAAGGTGCTGCTCACCTCTTCGATCAGGGTGCGATTATAGAGATCGTCCAACATGTAGCCAAGCAGTATTTGGCGGATAGTATCCACACTGAAGCCATACTCCAATTCAAACTCTGCCTGTTCTTCATCGTCGGCGAAGAAGTCATAAAGCACATAAGTCAGTTCCATTTCCAGTTCGTCTTCATCGATGGATAGCCCTATATCTGTCAGGTAGCGGGTTTGCAACCTTTCCCTGATGAAGGTCTCCAGCAGATAGTTGTTAAAATCCTCGTCTTCCAGCATCTCCTCGGCACTGAAGCCGTAAGCCAGCGCCCAAAAACCGCGATAGGGATCGTAATCCGTAGTAAGGATCTGTTCACCGTTGACTATGGCTACGACATCCTTTGGCAGACCAGGATCGATAACTTCCTCCTTGGGAGGGCGAAATTGAAAGATAACCAGAACGCCGATCACCAGCACCAGGGCGACGATGGG
>WRDA01000207.1 GCA_009783675.1 Symbiobacteriaceae bacterium
AAACCCCTCGGTGCATTGATAGACCTGATGAACGACGGAGATGCCAAATGCCTTCCTGATGGTTGTTGCATCCGTATCCTCCAAGACCTCGGCGATGGAAATAACCTTGCGGGGGTTTATTTGTCCGGATCTGTTCCACTTGGCGATCTGCAGCAGGCATGAGGGTGGGGCAACCAATATCGTCGGCTGATACGCACCGAGTGCACCAAGCGCGGCCTCCATATCCCCCAGCATATCGAAAAATCTGAACTCAATAAAAGGCGATTGGATGGTCTGGTAGAGTTCGCTATTGGCTCTCATGAAAAAGGCTATTCTGACGCCCCACAAATGCCCTTTGGGCAGGGTTTTGGCCAGCATGGCTCCCGCCCACAGCGCGCGTTCCCGGTCGCTGACCAGAAAGATACCCCTGTTACCCGATGTACCGGAGGAGAGACCGACAGTTACTCCTCGTAGTTTTTTGCTGAACTCTCGGGTCTGCTCACAGGCGAGGGCAAAGTCCAGGGCGCTTTTTCTGGTGATTTGCACGGTGTTAACCGCCTCAAACTGCTCCATGAATGTGTTCTTGTCCATAATGGGAAGGCTGGATTTGTTCCTGTAGAAGGGAGACTTTGCTTTGACAAAAGCTAGTTGTCGTTTCAGCAACCTTCTTTGGTGTTGCCGCAAAGCCCGCAGCGTAGTAAAGCGCGAGAACCAGCGATACTGAATGAAACTCAACAGGATCAGTAGTCTTTCATTCATGCCGCACCTCGTGACTCAACACAATCTCAATACCCATAGCCTGCATATGTTTTACCCTTTTTAAATTTGACTGATACGCTCTGTAGTCCTTCTGCAACAGCCTGGCTATAAATCGTAGCGGCAGTTCCCAGAGATCGCTGCCCCAGCTGCTGTCTGCGGCATAGAAGCGATTGTGCTCCCTAAGATACATCCCCGTTTGCCCATGGGTATGTCCCGAGATGTCCTTAAGGAGAACACTGCCGTCACCGAACAAGTCATAGATTATCCTCAGATCTACAACCTGCATGCGTGTTAGCAAATCCCCTGGCAGTAAATCCTCAAAAATAAGGTCGGACAGATTCGCTTTTTGCAAGGTGCGATGCGTCTTTTGCGATATGATTATACGGCTGTGGGGAAAATCCAGCAATCCTCCGATGTGGTCGGGGTGCAAATGGGAGAGGATGATACCCTTGATTTGGCCAGGGTTTATACCATCCGCCCTGAGCTGTTCTTTTAAGCTGTCCCCGGCGCTACAGACTACGGGGTTTAGCATCTGATATATCTTCGAACGCCAGCCACAACGCAGGATGCGAGGGGCGAAGCCGGTATCGAAGAGATAATAATCATCCTCATGTTGAAAGAGCACCGCAGTGGCAGGAAATGCCCGTGTGCCTGGAGGGACATTCTTAACCATGCGATGCAGGTAATTGACACAGTAGCCACAATAGTAGGTCTTAACCCTGGTTATTCTCCCGCCACCATTGCGCATACGCCTCTATCCCTTCCGCCAGCGTTTTCTGGGGTATATAGCCCAGTTCCTCTCTGGCACGGTCGATGTTTAAGGTTTGCGATACGCCAACCGTGGTCAGAGTATATTTGGTGATAATCGGTTCGTTGGAAAGGCGAAGAAACCTGTAAAGTGCTTCGATAAAACTGGTGATACCGTAAGCGAGGTGAAAATTCATAGCAAAGTATTTTAGTGTAAGACCCATCTGACCAAATACCTGGTCGACCAGATCACGAAAAGTCACTATCTCCCCATTAGTTATATTGTATGTCCCGGTATTTGCAGAGTTTGCGCATAACCAAAGGCTAACAGCGACGTTTTCGGCACACACGATATCCATAAGGTTATTTCCCTGGTTGAACAAAGGTATGCCGATCTTTTGATTTACCTTGATCAGCCTGGGCATGACGCTGGTGTCCCCGATACCGAAGATCCCATGAGGACGTATGATAGACCAAGACAAAGCATGCTGTTCGCCGTAGGAGCGGACTAACTCTTCAGCCATGATTTTCGTCTTGATGTAGTAGTTTAAGTCGTTTCGGGGATCGTAATCCTCTTCGTGGATATCCAATCTATCGTAAGTACAGTTGTAGATACTGCAGGAAGAGACATAGACCAGCTTTCTTATGCTATGAGCTAGGCAGGCATCCAGGACATTTTGCGTTCCCAAGACATTGGCATTATAGAAATCCTCCCACTTACCCCACACCGAACATAAAGCGCCTGCGTGGATAACCACGTCTACACCTTCGGCTGCTTGATGAATGTCTTGATAGTTCGTGAAGTCACCCTGAACGAAGGTGCAATTTGGCAAAGCATTGCCAACCGCAGCATTCCTGCCGAAAGCGATGATCTCGCAGTGATGCCTGGCAAATTCAGTGATGATGTATTTGCCCAAGAAACCTGTGGCACCTGTAACCAAAACCCGCAAATCTGCACCTTCTTTCAGTGGTTCTATTATAGGTTTACCAGACTTATAATTTGAGCTTGACCTCGGATGCTATCAACAGAATAACAGACCACTCATCACGCCGGGGTATCCCAAACAATAACTACATCATACGATGATCCAGTGACATAGCCGCTCCCAATGACATCGTTAACCAGAGTGACAGAAACGCTAACGCATTTCCATCCGTTAGATGCACCGGCGTCCAGGTAACTCTGGATCTGATCCTTGAGCAACTCACGAGCGGTTATATGCGAGAAAGTGCCGGTGCTTTTCGGTTTGACAATCTCATGCTGTGCAATATAACTCATTCTTTTTCTCCTCCTCCTGTTCCTACAATAGTTTTACCCGGATACTATGGCATAATGGAGCCGTTTTGCGCTACATATGCCTCGATCCACTTGATAACTCCGTCATCATTGTTGCTATCGCAAATTTGGTTGGCTGCTGCTCTCACCTCCGGTTTGGCGTTGTCTACGGCGATGCCGATGTCACATGCTTCCAGCAGCGGAATGTCGTTGAGATTGTCTCCGAAGCCGATGATGCGTTCATAACCGCATGTCAGTCGGATGAAGTTTACCGCGGTTTGTTTGGATGCTTCATGACTGTTGATTTCCAGAAGCCACATGCTGAGGTCGTAAGTATCCTGGTAGAAGACAATACTTAAACCGGGAAGCTTGGCAACCTCGTCTCGTATCGGAGCGAGGCGTTCGTATCTGTCGAACAGACTCGTATGCACGACGAACCCGGGTGAAAGCTCGGCAAAGCTCTCTTTGTGTCCGGGTTGTCTGCGATAGCGTTCAATCCGTGTGTTGACGAAATCAGGCTGCTCGTCCTGGCCGAAGGTATCGTGGTAGGAGTGATCTTCTCCATCGACGAACTCCCGCAGAAAGCCGGCGGTACCATGTGCTTTGTAGATTTCGATAATTGCCAGAACAGAATCATGGGGAAGATAGCAGACCCTGCTATACTCACTGCGCTGCATATCATAGACCATGGCGCCGTTTTGCAAGATAACAGGCTGATGCAAAGCTATGCCGGGGAGAACCCGAATGGCTTCCTTCAGCCGTCTGGCAGAGGCAAAAGTGAAGTTCATACCAGCAGTTATAAGCCTGCTTAGCGAGTCAAATGTGTA
>WRDA01000208.1 GCA_009783675.1 Symbiobacteriaceae bacterium
AGAGTATCCGGGGTCAGAATCGTCGATCCTGCAGGATTGAATAGGTCCACCAGCAAGAGGCGGTTCTGCGAGCTCTCCTCCAAGAAACCGCTGAGGGTACTGCCGATGGTGAGTAAACGAGCGTCGGGCAGGAAGAAACTTCCTGAGGGGCCATGGGTGTAGCCACTGCCATAGTGATAGGCAGCGAAACCGAACACAAACGACCCATAGCTGAGGTGGCTGCTCTGACCCGTTGCCAGAGAATAACGCACCAGATTGCCAGGGCCAGGAGCCCAGGGGCCGCTGTTGCTCTCCAGAAAAAAGAGGTTATCCTCATACAGACCGAAATAGGCAGCAAAGCTCCCATGTGCAATAACGACAGTCTCCTGCTCTCCTGTAGGCAGGAAATGAAGCTCCTGATGCCCCATGGTGGGACCGCCTAACTGAATGGTCAGGAAGGTTCCAGCATCTGTAGGGTATATATTATAAGCACTGATAAAGCGATCAGAATAACCATAGTCCAGTGACAAAGTGAACTTCGTAAGAAAGCCAGTTTCGGCATTCAGCAGCCCGCACATAATTTTCTGCACAGAATCATCGATTATGATTTCCACAAAAAAACCGTCTCGAATGAACCAGTTGCCTTCAGGGCTGCTAAGGGGTTCTCCGGTAGAAATCGGAACGATAATCGAGTCCTGAAATGAGGCTAGATAGCGAACATCAGACTCCTCCATCAGATAGAAGGGATTTTCCTCCAGCGGTCCCAAAGCGAAGTAAGCCTGTATCATCGCATACTGTTCTCTGGTCGTCTCTTCAGCCAGTTGCCTGCTCCAGGGACCGATGAAGGTATAGTCCGTCGATGATGCCCATTCTATACCGAAGGCTTCCAGGATATCGGTAACTGATATCATGATAGTGTAAAGCCCATCCCGATAGGAAGCAGGCATAGCTTCGTGAGGCTCGCCATTCAGTAAGGCCATGTTGGCCGCAAGGTCAATCTCCAACCTGCACTCTGCATCTTCCGGCAGACTGTAGCTGTTGGGGTTTGGGCGGTCTTTCCTCAGGCGCACCAGATGAAATCTGCTGTCGTAAAACTCACCACTCTCCCCAAAGGATGGACTCTCGGTTACGGTTATATCGAAGACCGACCAGAGGGACTGATCATAGGAAGATGCCCGGATGTAAGGTCTGCCATCGACAACTGTATACTCGAAGTATGGCTTAAAGCTTTTACCCTGAGCCAGGATCAGGTCATTGTAGTCATGAGGAATCACCATACACTGCCTGAGCTTCGCCTGCCAGGCAGCAGCCCCTGTCTCCGGATTGGCAGAGGTCGGTGATGTTGCTGGCCACGATGCCACGGAAGGCCCGTTGCTATCCGGGGAAACCGGGGCAGGGTTGCAGGCCACCAAAAGAATGGCCACAGCAAGCAGAAGCGGCAGATGCTGCTTTCTACGGGCTGTGGCGATACTGAGAAGAGATGTAATCATATATGTAACCTCTAAAAACTACAGATGAAGCTCACTACCCTACCTAAGGTGGCGGTAGAGCAGGCTCATCAGCTTATCCAGATCAACAGGTTTACCGATATGATCGGTGATGCCGGCAGCGAAGTAGGTTTCGATCTCGCTCATCAGTACATTGGCAGTCATGGCGATAATCGGCACATAAGATCCATGGGACTCATATTCACGTATCATCAGCGTCGCCGCTATGCCATCCATCTCCGGCATGTTGATGTCCATCAGGATGATATCAGGCTTCTCAGACGCCTGGGTAAAGATCTCCACCGCTTCCTGGCCATCGGAGGCGCAGATTATCTCCAGACCAGTGCCCTCCAGCATGGCGATGACGATCTCCCGGTTGATCTCCATATCTTCGGCCATCAGCAGCCTCTTACCCACCAGGGAGATGGGAGTATTATCCCGCAGCCTCGGCTTTCCCGGGGCCATTTCCACGGTAAAGGAGAACTTCGATCCCTTACCCGGCTCGGATTCCACCCAGATGCGACCACCCATCAGTTCGACAACATGATGAGCGATAGCCAGACCGAGACCCGCACCGCCGAAGCGTCGATCGCTGCCACCGTCTACCTGTTCGAAGGGGTTAAAGAGCATGCTCTGCCTCTCTTTGGCGATGCCTATGCCGTTATCGATCACCTCGAACAGGATCCTGACTCTCCCCTCATCGGCAGCCAGGGGAGCGGCTCTCAATTTCAGGGTACCATGTTCCGGGGTGAATTTCGCCGCATTAGCCAGGAGGTTAAGGAGAACCTGGACCAGACGCCGGTCATCACCATAGAGGAACTCCGGTATCGTCTCGCCAATCTCGGTCTCCAGTTCATGCTGCTTCCTTTGAACTTCCGGCAGCATCCTGGTCAAGACTGTCTGGATCATCTCGCCAAAGTCGAAATCGTCTTCGATGAGGCGCAACTTATTGTCTTCGATGTCGGACATATCCAGCACGTCATCGATAAGTTTCAGCAACAGTCCCGAGGCGGTGCTGATATGCTCCAGCATGCCTTTACGCTTGTCGGTCTCAAAGACATTCATGGCTAGAGTGGTCATGCCCATGATGGCGTTTAGAGGGGTGCGCATCTCATGACTCATGCGGGATAGAAAAGCACTGCGAGCCTGACTGCTCCTGATGGCTATCTCCTTGGCGATGATCATACGAGTCTGGCTGATGATCTGAATCTGGTTATGCACCCTCAGCTTGACGATCACCGGTGAAAAGGGTTTACTGATATAATCGGCCGCTCCCAGGGAGAGGCCTTTTTCTTCGTCTCCCGGGTTACTCAGCCCTGTAATATACATGATCGGAATATGCCTGGTGGCCTCCGATTCCTTTAAAGCCGCCAGCACAGCGTAGCCATCCATCTCGGGCATGACGATATCCAGAAGAATGACATCGGGTAGGTATTTTAAAGCAGCTTCGACAGCCTTAAGCCCATTTTTGGCGGCATATACGGTGTAATCGGAACTGAGGATGTGGGTCAAAGCCAGGATGTTCGAATTCTCATCGTCGACTATGAGGACACTGTGTCGCTTATTCTCTTCCATAATCCTGTATCAATCTCCCTTTTATTCCAGATAGGGTGTAGGCTGCAGTTTCAAATTCGTAGTCCTCTATCTGACGTATCAATTCCTCAGTGCCTGCGATACGTCGTATTTCTCCCAGGAGCTCGATGCATTCAGGGTTTATGTTATCCAGCATTGTTTCCAGACGTGCAATAAGTGCCAGGATGGTGGTCAGGTCCGTATACTCGGGTTCATCATTGTTGTTAGCAGTATCCAGCAAAGGTTGCAGTTTAAGGAAGACTTCCGTCAGCTCCACGCCAAGGAGCTCCATCTGCCATTTCTCCGGATTTATAGACTCTTTAGCCAGTACTTCCTCGATGGATGCTGCTGCCTCCTGCAGTGCCGTCTCCCCGATCATTCCCGCATTGGTTTTCAAAGAATGGGTCAGGCGATGGGCCAGGCGATAGTCTCCTGCAGTAATAGCATTGGTTATTTCGCCATAACGGCGTCGGTTATCCTTGATAAAGCGCAGGCGCAGATGGTCGAGGAATGCCGAATCGGCGATCTGCTGATCCTGTTGGCTG
>WRDA01000209.1 GCA_009783675.1 Symbiobacteriaceae bacterium
AAGATCAGACATCCAACCAGGCTCATCAGGGCAAGGCTCTCTCTCTCAGATTACCAATCCGGGATTGGTATAAAGAAGCACCTGCTTGTGATCCTGCCGGAGCCATTCGGTGGTCCGACCAAACCGGAAAGGGGTTGTGGAGATGATTATGGATGGTGCACTACATAATCAGAACGCAGTCCCGCAACCGGAAGAATGGGTAGTTGCCGGTGTGGGTTTTAAGGGTAGTGAGTTTAGCGAAACGATCAGGTTATGGAGCAGATCGACTAAGCTGCAACTATCTCAGCGGGAGTACTCAGGCGTCGAAGGTTTTCTGCAGGATTGGCGAGCACATCGTTTATGCGATCTGCTACTGTTGAAATGTGACGAACAGAGTGAAGTCACCAGAGATATCCTCAAACTCCAATATATCACCCAATACCACTTCTCGGAGCACTTACCTCTGGTCATGATCGCCGATCGTCCCGACTGGGTCAGCATCGCATATGAACTCGGCGCCTCCGATATCCTGCTGGCTCCCTTAGACAGAGAACGGTTGAAAATGTCCTGTGATGCAGCTCTGGATAAATCTCGCAGAAGACGCTACGAACTGCTTCTCTACTGTAAGAACAGTATCCCCTTCTCTTTTCCTCTCAGGGAGATATCCTGGATCGAAACTCAGCCTGCGCGTACCACCCTCTATCTCAGCAACCTGCAGCGAGCCGTACTGCCTTCGCTGACAACGGAAAACCTCGTTGGCCTGGCAGATTTTACTCCTCTGACTCCTCAGCGCATGGTCAATCTGCGTTGGGTAAACCAGGTAGCTAACGAGTATGTGATCCTGGGAGATTTTGTTCAGACCAGACTGTCCTTTTCTCCCGAGAACCGACCGGGAATCATCGCCAAGTTCCAGTCCTTCTGCCGACATGGCTCTGCCGTTGATCTTTCTAACTAACGCAGCTAAGCTTTTGGCATATTACAACAACCGTGGGTTTGACTCACCGTCAACCGGGGCGAGGGAGGATGAGTATACTAGATTTTAGGGAGGGTTACTCATGAAGATAAGACGTGCTATCATAACGTTAACCATACTACTGGCTCTTTTAATGCCTGGTTATGCCAGGGCCGATGATCGCCTCGACAGCATCGAGATAGAGGTTTACCTCCATCAGGATGGCAGCGCCAGTATCGTCGAAACCTGGCGCACCGAGGTCAGCAGTGGCACAGAGAACTATAAACCCTTCGGCAACCTTCAGGATGCAGTTATCAGCGACTTCGTCGTCATTGCTAATGGTAAAGAATATGAAGCTGTTGCTGAATGGGATTCAGCCTGGACACGGGAGCAGAAGGCCGGGAAGTCCGCCATACTGCAAACCTCTCATGGAGTAGAACTTTGCTGGGGTATCGACAAATATACATACTACATCTATGAACTACAGTACAATGTCTCTAACTTCGTGCAGCAGTATGATGATTATCTCGGCATCTATTGGCAGTTCGTCTCTTCACAGATGAACCCCCTGCCTCAATCAGTCACAGTTCGTCTGCACAGCGAAAAAGGTTTTACAGACAAGGCTATCCGAATCTGGGCCTTCGGTTTCAGCGGAGGCTGGAAGATTATGAATGGCCCCATCGTCGCCACCACGAACAAACCGATCTCTGGCAGCGACTTCGTTGAGCTGATGCTGCGCTTGCCTCTTGGCTACCTGGAGTCCAGCAGCAAACGTCCCCAGAGCTTCGCCGAAGCCATGTCCGTATACAGCCCCACCGTATCGGCCGAATTAGCTCTGGAAGGAAATGCCATGAGGCCGACGCCACCTGCAACTACAGAGAATCCCGACCGTAAGCCTCAGGGTGGACTCTTCTACACCGTCTTCGGTGGCAACATCTCCGCAGTTATCCTTAGCCTCTTCGCAGTCATGCTGGGTTTTGTCGGACTGGCAGTAGTGTTTAAAAGCATCATGGGCCTGCAGTATGCCTCGGCGCGCAAAGAAGTGAGTTATGAAAAAGGCTTCCTGCCCGGTGACGATATCTTCAGCGATTATCAGCTGCTGATCATGGCTAAAGTCTGTGCTATCCAAAGCCTGATCCAAACTCTCTTCGTTCGCTGGAGCATTGAAGGTTACCTGCAAGCCGAGAATGACCCTGAGGACTCTTCTCCCAGCGCCGCCAGCCTGAGAATCAACAGGATCTTAGCCTCGCAGAATGAAGTGGAAAATCAGCTTTTCGGTATGCTGGTAGAGGCTGCCGGAGAACGAAGCGAGATTAGTTACAAGGAGTACATCGACTGGTTGCGTCAGAATAGCCCTCGTTTGTATCGCTGGTCCCTGACTGCAGAAGATTATGCAGAAAAACACGCTATGGAGACTGGTTACATCCGGCGAGTCGGTATAGGTTCCTTCAGTATCCTGCGCCTGACTGCTCTGGGAAAAGAGCGCCTTACCCGCCTGCTCAGCTTCAGAGAGTATTTCGATCGCTACCTCAACGAAGCGATGCAGGGCGAGTTGAACTGGCAGGATCTCTCTCTCTACTCTACCTTGTTCGATGTGCGGGATTTCCACGAAGATAATTTTCGTATCCTCTTCGAATTGCGTGGCGATCTGCTCCTCTTCAATCGCATGTGGAACTCCTGGACGATCCTTGGCACGGCAGGGCTCGATATCAACCGTTTTGCAACGGCTGCGATGCTCTGGATGTCCAACGTGAAAGGAGCCGGGTCGGTAGAATTCGCTGAGGCTGCCAGTGGTGGCATCAGCAGCGGCGGTGGAGGCGGCATGGGTGCAGCTTCCGGCGGAGGAAGAAGGTAGTAGCGGTTAGGATTTAGGATTTGGGATTTAGGGTAGTGGCGGCATCCGGCCGCCATCCAATTGACAATGGTTAACAAGGACGAAAGGGGACTTTAAGCTTGCGTTTATACTCTTGGAATGTCAATGGCCTTCGCGCCTGTCTGAAGAAGGGTTTTGCCGATTTCTTCACTACCAGTGCTGCTGACTTCTTCTGCCTCCAGGAGACCAAAGCTCGCGCCGAGCAAGTTGAGTTCGCGCCACCAGGTTACACAGCCTGGTGGCATAGTGCTGTCAAGCCAGGTTATGCCGGGACAGCCGTTTACGCCAGACTGGAACCCCTTGAAGTGTTCCACGATTTTGGCACAGCAGAGCATCAGGGGGAGGGGCGAGTCCTTACTCTGGAGTACCCAGGATTTTTCCTGGTTAATACCTACACGCCCAACGCCCAGAGGGATCTGGCACGTCTGGAGTATCGCATGCGCTGGCAGGATGCCTACCTGGCATGGCTCACTGCTCTGGACGCTCGTAAACCGGTAATCGTCTGCGGGGACCTTAATGTCGCTCATCAGGAGATTGATATCAAAAACCCTCGCAGCAACCGTGGCAATGCCGGGTTTACCGATGAGGAGCGAAGTAAAATGAGCGAGCTGTTGGAAGCTGGTTTTTGCGACACCTTTCGCAGCCTCTATCCTGATACCCGAGATGCCTACACCTGGTGGTCCTATATGCCTGGGATCAGGGAGCGCAATACAGGCTGGCGCATCGACTACTTTCTGGTCTCCCGGCGCCTGCTGTCTGCGGTCAGCGAGGCGAGCA
>WRDA01000210.1 GCA_009783675.1 Symbiobacteriaceae bacterium
CGAGACGGGAGCTTAAAGAGAAGGTCGTGGAAGGACAAGATCCCCAGGGAAGAGAGCAGCTCTTTGCGTTTAGGCCCAACACTGCTGAGCATAGAGACATCTTGCCTGAGGAAGGTATGCAGCTCCTCTGCGGTAGCTAAACCATATCCACTCTCAGCTGCCACCGACAACCTCCACATGCACTTCTGCGACAGGTATACCCAGTTGATTCTGCAAAAGCTGATCGATACCCTCTACCAGCTCGGCGACGAAACTGGTTATGCCTTGTGAGAACTTGAACTGGAGGCTGAGCCGGACGATTAAACCACGTTCGCTGGATCGGATGGTAATACCCCGCCTTCTCTCCGGAAAACCGAAACGCCCGGCTAGATTCTCAGAAAGATTTTTAGGCAGCTTCTCGGAGACGCCTACGGCGTCCCGCACGAAACGGCTAATCAGGTCGACCAGTACGGTATCACTGATCTCTATGCGGCCTTTATCTGCAGCGATGATGATTTTCTTCACCTCCAAGGAAATAATTCATATAAAAGACGAACCTTTAAGGTTCGTCTTTTCTGGGTTTCAGGCTAACGCTATCTATACCAATCGCCTTCCCGAACCTTCGACGTCGTGTATACCAGGAGCTCGCCACTCTGAGTATTAAAAGAAATCTTCTTTCCTGTCATGCCACCAACATCCAGGGTAACTATTTCGATACGTTGTCTGCGGAGGATCTCTTCGGCGACTTTAGCGTTTCCCTCTCCCACACGGGAAGCCAGTTCCGGTTTGATGCCACCTCCGGCGACATGAGCCCTGAGGTCTCCTTTACGAGAACCGAGATCCTGCATCATGCGAATCAGATGGGGTAAAGCAACATCACCATATCGCGCGTTGCGAGCGTTTTTCTTTTGCTGAGGATAGATAAAATGGCACATGCCTCCGAAAGAGTTATGACTGTCCCAAATGGCTACGGCAACACAGGATCCCAGGACAGTGTTGAGGAAAATTGCATCGCGACTGGCATAAATATAACCAGGATGCAGGAAATATGATTCCATTTCTGAGGGGGTCTCGTTCCAGGACTCACGATCTCCTTCACGTCGCTCTGATCGGTGTTCGCTCACGATATTTATTGTCCTGAGACCGAGATGTCCAGTTCGATGGTGCAGACTCCATTACCCCAGGTAATGGGAATACAGACAGTGGTCATTTTATCGGATGAGATGGTGACGCTTTCGCCGGTCAACATCGTAGGGGGAGTGATATCGATGCTGATCTTCTTCTGCGAAAGTAAGCTGGCAGCCGTACCAAGGATCATGTTGGATAGCTCCGAGATGGCACTGCGGGAGATTTCATTTAGCTCATCCACCGGCATGCCTCCCATCATGATAGAAGCAACCGTACAGGCGGTTTCACGATTCTGGGAGATCACCGCCTGGCCCTTCAGGTCCCCGGTGAGCCCAACAATTATTACCACGGCTTCTCCCAGGTAAGGTGATGTCTTTACATAGACCCTCCCCAACTGTGCCTCAACTTGCAAGACCTGTTTGAGGACCATCCGACATGCCTCTATGAATGGATTGATGTATTCGACGTTCACTTTTGCGCTCCCCCCATCTTACTTAAGGACCACGGTTATCTACATTCCTGCAGCTTTGTACATTGCCTCGACATCAAGGATCAAACAGACCATGCCATCACCCATAATCGATGCACCGGAGATAAAGCTAAGGCTGGCAAACTCTCTATCCAATGGCTTTGAGACGATCTCCTGGCGAGCAACGATACGGTCAACCGGAAAAGCTAATTGCTTTGATTCCAGTTCCATTATCACGACCTCGTTGCGAGTCGTATCCGAAGCTGCATCATAACCATAGCCAAAGACGGAGGAGGCTTCCAGGACGGGAATAACATTTTCGTTGCGAATCTGAATGGCTCTGTTCCTGCCCTGCATACTAACCCAGCGATAGGTCTGCTCGGTAGCGAACTCCTTGATGAAGAGGGTAGGGATGATAAAGCGCTCTCCACAAACTTCGATGATCGTTCCGTTGACGACAGCCAGATTCATGGGAATACGCAGACTGAAGACTGAACCCTCATCCTTCCTGGAGGAGACATCAACTTTGCCTCCCAGTCGCCGCATTTCCTCCTCGACCACATTCATACCCACTCCGCGCCCGGAGATGCTGTTAACCTGCTCCTGAGTGGAGAAGCCAGGCATGAAGAGGAAACGGATGATTTCATCATTACTGTATTCGGTATACTCATCGGCAAGTCCTACTCGTCTGGCTTTGGCCAGCACCCTCTCGTAGTCGATACCCTTGCCGTCGTCGATTACTTCGATGAAGACGCTGCCCTGCCTGCTATAGGCTCGTACTGTGACCTGTCCGTCCGTCTTCTTACCCAGACGGATACGATCAGCTACATTCTCCTCGATACCATGAGAAACCGCGTTGCGAACCAGATGCATCAGGGGATCGAAGAGTTTTTCAGCGGCGCTGCGGTCTATTTCGGTCTCTTCGCCTTCGATGTTAATGGTCACTCTCTTGTTAAGTTCTGCTGCGGTATCCCTGGCTATACGGGTTAACCTGTGCAAAGTGGGGCGAATCTCAACCAGTCTCAGAGACATCGAAAGGTTTTGGATTTCCCTGATGAGTTTTGCTGTCTGAGATAGAGTGCTCATCATCTGAGAATCGTTAGCCGAGGACTTTACTGCCAACTGTTCGGATTGGGAGTTAAGGATCAAAAGCTCACTGAGCATGTCCATCAAACCTTCGACCTTGGCTACAGGCACCCGGATGAAAGTGCTTTCAGCGCTCGCGGCTCTCTGAGCTGCATGATCCGGTTCACGCGGAGGTGTGACGGCTTTCTGAGCTTGCAGAGCGGCGATCACTTCATGAGGAGGCACGTTCTTCTCCCGAATGGCAATTTCGCCGAAACGAGCTTCCTGGTACTCCGGAGATTTCTGCTTCTCGGAAATGTCCGCGATGTCACTTTCGGTCAACACACCACGACGTAGTAAAAGGTCTCCTACTTTGGATTTTTGAGCATCATGCCTGAGCTCGAAAAGCTTTTCCTCGATCTGGGCGGTGAAGTCCAACTGATAAGTATACTCAGGTTTCATCAACCCTTCACTGAGGATGCTGCAGATGACACTCAAGGAATTCATATCCTGGATATCCGGTAATTCTTCTTTATCCCTCAGCTCCTGGAGGGCGGTGAGCACCCCATCGATGGCGGCTGGAAAAACCTGACTGATACCCGGAAGTTCCAGTGTCCCCATGCGGTTTAAGAGAGAAATCAGATTGTCCAGACCGCTGAGTTCGACTTCATCCTGAAGATATTTTAAAACGGCGATGCCGATATCCTGCAGATAGCGCTCCGCTAATTGCAATTTGGATTCTTTATGCAGGTACCTGTCCAGATCCCCTTGTTGCAGTTCTTTGACACTTACATCGATGACATCGATAGTGCGATGTAAATCATCGACCAGCTCATCGGTATCTCTCTCGCTGATCAGGAGCACCTCGATGAGAGACCCTTCGAAATCCAATGATCCTTCTTCAAAGGTATCTCCCTTCCGTTGCGGGATAGAAAC
>WRDA01000211.1 GCA_009783675.1 Symbiobacteriaceae bacterium
CTCTCACGCCTGACGGTAAGTAACTCCCCGGTTACTCATACGGTGACCTTCGATGATCCCGCTGCGACCACAGCTAATATTACAATCTATGTCAGTGACAGCACCCCCACCGGCACCCCACCCGGCATTCCCGATAGCAGCAGAAATATCGACCTAAGCACTCTCGGCGAGGCTAACCTGACCTTCTACCTGGATCTGGGCAGTGGCAGCAAGGCGGCGAGTGGCATCTTGAGTGTGGGTGGCTTAGGCGAAGGCTCTGATTACTCTTGCAGTGGTGCGACACTTACGATCCATAACACCTTTCTGCAGGGACTGACCCCGGGGGGAATGGTCTCCCTCAGCGTCACCTTCGATGACCCCGCTTATACGACGGAAATAATTACCATTTTCGTAGCCGAAGTCGAAGATCCGGGAGAATAAGGCAGAATTTATACTGTAATAATCAGACAGTACACTTTCATTGCTTCTGATTATAACCTCCACATAAAAAGATTTCAGGATGCATTGCAGGGGATATCGTCAGTATATCTCACACCCTGCTGCATCCTGATTTTCACGGATTTTACATATTTTTGTTGATTTCACCCGCTAAATGTGGTAAATTTATGGCACGCAGCAAAAGCTACACTCCTCATGACCGACTACGGACAACCTCTGCTTCATTTAGTTAATGGCACAGGAAGTCGGCCCATCGTGGGGTTAGTTTTATCTAAAGAACAAGTACTCTGCCTCAAACCAGCATTTAAGCCAATTTTGCTGCGGGATTATCCTCTGGAAAGAGGAAAAAGGGAGGTGAAACCAGGACAGATCTTTCCTATTCTATTGTGGAAAGAGTATAGCTTTATCCAGGTATTTTTCGGTTAGACAAAAAAATAGGAGGAAAAAACATGCACAGACGGATCCTATCCATCCTCTTGGCCGTGGCGATGCTCTGCACTTCGCTGACACCTCTTTATGCGCAGTCAAACCCCCTGGTAATCGAACTACCCGAAGGAGATGTCACCTACGAGCAACTCCAGGCCATGGAGGAAATTGCCGGGCTGTACGGCTTCGCGGAAGCCGACATATCTTTCGACAGCGATGAGCTGATATCTGTAATTGTCATGTTTAATAACAAACCCGCTCCTGTAGAGAAAGCTATCGCTGCAGGCGAGGGTTTTATTGTACCTCAATCAGCCATGCTGTCCCTGGAAACCAAGGCCTCTAACGACAAGGTAATTTTCAAGGCTGGGCTGGATGAAATATTCGGCAACAAGCAGCCGGTAAGCCCCTTCGTGCCCATCGCCCCGGCTGGCGGCACCCTGGAACCGCAACCGGCACCCTATTACCTGACCTTTGAGTACGATGTGGCTATCAATGCCACGGCTATGCTGGTGCCTGCCAACAAGATTCCTGATCTCCTGGACATCTCCAGCGTCGCAGCAGTCTTCTACGATGCTCCCCACTACGCCGAAGATTATAATACCGAAGAGATCGACATCGAGGAGATTATGGCAGCTGCTGTCGGCAACGGTTCTGCCAACAACAAAGTTAGCCTGATGGGTTACGAGGCTCCTCTGGCCCATGCCCAGGGTATCACAGGTAAGGGCGTCACCGTTGGTGTGGTCGACTCCGGTGTGACCTACACCCATCCCGACCTGAAGGATGCCTTCTTCTGGTTCGATACCTTAGAAGAGGTAGCTGCCCATAATCCCAAATGGGTAAGCAGAGTCCACCAGGTGAACGGCAAATATGTCTACTACGGAGCCAATGTCTTCGATCAGATGTACTACCCGTATACCAATGCTCCCCATCCCTGGCCGGAGATCCGCCGCACCCCTGGTAATAACTATCCAGGTATTGCTCTTACCAACCCCACTGCTACGACTTCCGCCAATGCGGTAGTCTGGAACCATCCCGATAACACCCGTGGCGCCTGGGATCCCTTCGAGACCACTGCGGCAGAGAGAGCCAGGATGGTTAGCGGCGGCTATGGCCACAATGCCATGGGCTATCACGGGACTCATGTCTCCGGAATTATCCTGGCACGAGGTAACGGAACTCCCTTCAGCTCTGGCCTGAGCACTGTAGGCGTTGCGCCGGAAGCCAACCTGATCGGCTATAAAATCGGCACCCCCAGTGGCGATGGCAGCGACGCGGCAGTCATCAAAGCCCTGGAACTGGGTATCGATGATGGTGTCAAGGTGTTTAACTACTCCTACGGCTTCTCCTACTATCCCTACACCGTCTCTCCCCTGGGCTTGGCCTTAAACTATGCCATCTACACCTATGATATCGTCTTTTGTAAGTCAGCCGGTAACGACGGCGCCAGCTCCCGCACCATGGGTGGTCCCATGGCTGCCCTGGCTTTCATCATCGGCAGTGGAACCTATACTGCCTTAAACGGAGACTTCAAAGTCGGCGATGCTACCTTCCGCGGCAGCTTTATTTATACTAATTTAGCCACCGACTTCGTTCCGGTTTTGGACGGCGCTCAGAATGTGCATGCCTGGATCCTTAAAGGACCAAACGCAACTGCCAACGATGACCTCTCCTACGACTTCTTCCTGATGCCTCCCAGTGGCACTGCCGCTTCGGCTGGACTGGGTTCCGGTATCGCTGCTGACTTCAACGCTCTGACCCCTCAGCAGCGTGAAGATATCAAGGGTAAGATCGTGGTCATCGGCCGTCCGACCACCGGAGCCGAGACGATTACGACAACTATCACCCGTGTAGCTACTTACGGCGCGGCAGCATTGGTTGTAGTCGATCCCACATCCGGCACGGCAGTCACTAAGACTTGGTCGGCTTCATCTTCGGCTCAGAATAACGCCAGTTATGTGCCCACCTTTGCCTTTACCAATGCTGTAGGCACCAACTTCGTCAACGCTCTGAGAGCTGCTGAAACCCCCAATGGCTTACTCTACTCCATGAACGCCAATGGTCTGTATGGCATTTCCAGCTTCAGTTCCCGCGGACCCATCGATGACAGCTACCTGATCGCTCCGGACATCCTGACCCCCGGAACGAGTATCTGGAGTACCTATCCTTATCACTCCGCAGCATCAGGCTACAGCAACATCAGTGGTACCTCCATGTCCAGTCCTTTCGCAGCCGGCCTCTCCGCTCTGGTCTTAAGCAAGGATCTTATCGATAACGGTGAGTACACCATGAAGGCACATGAGGTTAAGGCTCGTCTGACCAATACTGCCGACAGAACGATTCTGACCGGTAACTATGGGATTAATGAAATCGGACCCGGAGCACCTCACATCAGCAAAGCGGTGAACGCTACCAGCTTCGCGACCTGCGACGAACAGGTTGCTATCCTGGCTTTAAAAGAAATCGTCGAAGATCGCGCCTTCGAGTATGTGACCGGCGAGAGAACCTCCTTCTCCTTTAGGGCTACCTATGTGGGCGCTCAGGCACACGAGAGGACCCTCACCGGTAACCTGTATAACAAGGCAGACTATGAGAAGAGCTATAGCTTAAGCTTTGTGCGTAATACAGCATCGAACAGCTCCACCCAGAATGTGCGTAACAGCACCAAGTTCGTGCCAACCTTCCCCGAGACGGTGATAACTGTCCC
>WRDA01000212.1 GCA_009783675.1 Symbiobacteriaceae bacterium
CCCGCTTAGTATGCCCGTTCTCAGGCGCATGTCAGTATTTCAGGGGGTATCCCATACCCCCTGAGTACCCCCGGGTAGTCCATTCAAGGGGGTACGCGTACCCCCTTGAGTAACCCCCGCTTAGTATTTCCGTTCTCAGGCGCATGTCCTGAGAACGGAAATAGAGGCGGAAGCGCTTTCGCGCTAGGGGTACGATTACCCGAAGCGAGGTGTTGGCCATGTCCTGTAAAGCTACGAGCGCCAGTCGGCTTGCTGCGGTCTTGGTAGTCGCCCTGCTGACGCTTGCCTTCCTGACTAGCTGCGCTGCGGTGAAGCAAACTGCCAGCAACAGCATAAGTTCAGGGGGTAGTCAGGCTGTGTCCGATCCAGCTGGCAATCAGGGTAACGCGGGACCTTTGACCAAGAGGGCTATGCCAGCCTTCCTGCCGACCTCGTCATCCGGGGAGACTACTGACAACCCAGGTTATACATATGAAGGTATACCCTCGGCGCCAGACTATATCGTCGAGGCGGGGCTAACTAACATCGAAAATCTGCTGCAGTTCACCACCGGCTACCCCGGCAAAGACTGGGAAGGCAACGATATTTTCGGCTTCTGGCAAGCGACGAGTCTCTCCGAGGAGGCAATGAATCTGATCGAGCAAAATGGCTTCGCCGTCTCCCACCAGAAAAACTGGCGGGAGTTCTTTGACTTGTACGAGAATAATCGCAGAAACTGTGTGCCGAACTTCATCACTACCGATAGCGCTTTACATTCCCTGCATCTGGCATTCGAGTATGTCCTGCAGGAGTTGGAACAGCAGAGACTGTTTGAAGTACTCTCCATCCTCAGCCACAACCTGGTCGTCGCCTGCGATGCCCAGTACCAGGCTTTGCTGGAGACGGAGTTTGCCAACGCCGCACTACGCAATGTGGCCTTTTTCGCGGTAGCAGCGTCCCTTCTGGAAGCGGATTTCCCGGTACCGGTATATGTTGCCAGCCTGGTTAACCAGGAACTGGCTCTGATCACAGAACAGGCAGGCATCGGAGCTTCCCCTGTGATCAACACCGGTCAGACTTATACCGATTCCTCCCAGATCTACTTAGCCGATTATTCCCAGTTCACACCCCGCAGCCACTACACCTTGACTGCGGAGCTCGGCGCTTACTTCAAAGCGATGATCTGGTATGGGCAGATGACCTTTCGTTCTTCCCAGGCAGACGAAGTCAGGTCGGCACTATTACAGGTATCTGCCTTGCAAGATCCGGATCTTGCCTCTCTGTGGGAGGCGATTTTCGAGCCTGTCAATTTCCTGGTGGGTGAATGCGACGACATCACCTGGAGCCAGTACATGGAGGCTCTAAGCGATATCTATGGTGGGAGATTCGTCGACTTACTAGCCCTGACTGAACCTGAATCCTTTGCCAGAGCGCTGGAGGCTATACGAAAGCTGGCACCGCCGGCGATCAACTCCATCCCGGTCTTCTATGACGAGATGCAGCCCGATCTGGAGGCTGCCACCACCGGCTATCGTTTCTTAGGACAGCGCTTCACCATCGATGGGGTGATCATGCAGCGGTTAGTCGAACGGGAAACCAAAGACCGGATGCTGCCCAAAGCCCTGGATATTCCCGCTGCCTTAGGCTCTGTAGAAGCATACACCATCCTGGCAGACGAGGGAGAGTTTGCCAGATATCCTCAATTGGTGGAAAACATGGCCAAAGTCAGGGAGTATATAGGGGAAGTAGACGAGGAGACCTGGCGCTCAAACCTCTACTGGTCCTGGCTGAACATGTTCCGCTCCCTGACTGGCCCTCAAACTGGACAGGGGATTCCTATCTTCATGAGCAACCAGGCCTGGCTGCGCAAGGATCTGAACACCTTCCTGGGTAGCTGGACGGAGCTGAAGCATGACACCCTGCTCTACTCCAAGGGTCCATTGACCGGCAAGGGAGCAGGTCCTCTCGAGCCGCCTCCGCCACCGGATGACCGAGGCTATGTGGAACCCAATCCGGAACTCTTTGGTCGTCTGGCAACCCTTTGTAGTTATTTCATCACAAGCCTGGAGCAAAGAGGACTGCTGACCCGAACGGCTTTCTCACCCTTGAACATGCTGGAGCATCTGACGGATAACCTGCGGATCATCGCTGAAAAAGAACTGGCAGACCAGATGCTGACCGAGGCAGAGTATGAACTAATTCGCCAGTATGGCAACGCTATTATGGCAATTTTCGATATCGCAAAAGAAGATGCCATCAAAGCCTTGGGGGGAGGCTTCGAGAGAGAATCATATCTGGCACAGCATCCCAGTGGGATCGTTGCCGATGTGGCAACCGATGCCGACGGCTCAGTACTGCAGCAGGCGACCGGCTTCGTCAAGGAGATCTATTTGGCCTTCCCTCGTGACGGTAAGGTGGTTTTGGGATGCGGAGCAGTCTACTCCCACTACGAGATCATCCTTCCCTTAACCCAGCGGATGTCCGATGAAACCTGGCATCAGCGGTTGAATGACGGCGATATTCCCGCTACAGAGGAATGGAAGACTGCATTTATAGCCGATCTGCCACAAAAATAACCAGGGAATATCTGCTTACTTAAAGCAAACACCCCGGCGTTTCGCGTCGGGGTGTGATGAAGCTTACTAATCGTTGTAATGGCCATAGCACAGCAGTATTATTAAGACGTCATCTGTAATGCGGTAAATAAGGCGATGTTTCTCGTCAATGCGCCGAGACATACTGCCGTGGAAACTACCTTTGAGGATTTCTGCTTTACCCAGTCGACCACCACGAGTTATGTCAGTAATCAAACGCAGAATTCGTAAAACAGTCTTTTGATCAGTTTCGACCCAATAACTGTATTGCTCCCATGCTTTTTCAGTAAACTGGATCTTCACGCTCCGGTACCTCCGTTTGCTTAATCAGATCCTCAACAGAATCAAATGTGACAATGTGCCCTTCAGAAAGCTGCTGAAGTGAGGTCCTATAATCAAAAAGATAAGCATTGCCAGACATGGCAAAGGGAACCATTCTTATCTCAAATGGTATCTTTTGCTCCCTGAGGCTCTGACGCATAAAGAGCGTTATTGCCGTGGTGGTATTGAGCCCCAGAGCAGCGAAAAAAGCTTCGGCATTTTCTTTAAGTTCTCTATCAACTCTAATATTAAGGTTCACCGTATCTGCCATTATTGCAACCCCCTTTATGAGGGTATTATATGCTATTGCGCGCGCATTGTCAATGCAAAAAGGTAAACTGGCCTATATCCTTGACATTACCTTATAATGAAGGAACCACTTCTATTTTTGTGGAAACAAAAGATATCGCAGATGATATCAGAAGACTACACATATCATGTCATCGAATAAGGTCAGTTAGCCATATCCGCTTCGAAAGCATTCATCTCAAACTTACAAAGGAGGTAAACCCACGTGAAGATCCGCTCATCCTGGCTCTTATCAGTCATATTGACCCTGGCGATGCTAATCGGTATGGCGTGGTATGCACCTCTCACCGCCGCACCTGGTGATGCCATCACCATGGTCTTTACCATCGACCAGCTCTCCTGCACCATCGACGGTGTCGC
>WRDA01000213.1 GCA_009783675.1 Symbiobacteriaceae bacterium
AGCACTGCCCAGCAGGCAAAAACCAGCCTCATCGGTGGTGCCTGTTTTAATGCCATCCGCTCCCTCATAGCTGAGTAAGAGCCCGTTAGTGTTATACATAATCGAAGGAAAACTGAAGTAAGTCAGTTCTGGCATGTTGAGATATTCTATGGACTCGGGATGATCGCGAATGAGTGCCGCGCCCAGAATCGCTGTATCTCTGGCTGTGGTGTAATGACCCTCTTCATCCAGACCATGAACATTCATATAGTTAGTTGCTGTCATACCCAGTTCAATCGCCTTGGCGTTCATACGAACGACAAACTCCTCTTCGGAATCACAGATTTCTTCGGCTGCTACAACAGAAGCGTCATTTCCGGACACGATGGCTATGCCTTTCAGTATCTCTTCAAAAATAATAACATCACCATGATACAACCACATTCGTGACGTTCCCTGGCTAACTTCATAAGCTTTGCGACTCACGACGCAAATGTGTTCCAGGTGAATTTCCCCGGCTTTAATTGCATCGAAAATAACATACATGGTCATAACTTTGGTCAGGCTTGCCATGGCAACAGGTTCATCTGCTTCTTTAGCAAAAAGCACCTGCCCAGTATTATAATCCAGCAGGAAGGCAGACGATGCCGATATACGCGGTTCAGAAGCATAGGCAGCGAATCCGGTGGAGAACAGGCTGAAGATGAGTACGATGACAACAGCGCGCCTGTTCATCCTGTAACCTCCTTAGATATACTAACTTGTATCAGCCGCCCAGCCAGGCTGCTGCAGCTTCATGTTCTTCGTATGTGCGACTGAAGATATGTGTGCCGTCTTCGCTGACCACAAAGAAAAGGTAGTCGGTCTCAGCAGGATAAAGCACTGCTCTAATAGCCAGATCTCCTGGAGAGGAGATAGGTCCAATGGGTAGACCATCGATTATATAGGTATTATAAGGAGAGTCAATGGCTATATCATCATATGTAAGAACATCCTTAAACTCGGGCAGGATATAGTTAACAGTTGCACAGGATTGCAACGGCATGCCCAACTTCAATCGGTTAAGAAATACCCCTGCTACAACCTCTCGCTCGTTGTCATACTGACTTTCCTTCTCCAGTAGCGAAGCTAAAATAATTATTTCTTTAAAAGACAGAGGATGGTCTTCGGGAACTTCGTAGGCTTCATATCGCCATATAGCTTCACTGTAAAACTCCTCTAAGAGCTCCTCTGCAGTTAGGTTCCAGGACCATGTATAGGTGGCGGGATAAAGATACCCTTCCAGAGGAAACATTACTCCAGGTTCGGCGGAGCGCAGAGTCGAATGCTCCACTGCCATTAAAAATTCCTCTTCACTACAGAAACCCTGACGCTCTGCTGCGATGGCTATCTGCCTGATATTACTTCCTTCTGGAAGGGAAAAAACATACCTGGGTATATAGACATCCCCATCGACAATCATCGCTGTGGCGGAGACGACACTCATACCTTTGTTAAACTTGTATAGCCCTGCCTGCAGCCTGGCAGCAAACCCACGATTAGTGGTGTAATAGCGAAATATCTCTGCATCCGCAATTACACCTTCCTTTACCAGGAGCGCTCCTATCTGAGACACATTCATGCCTGCTTCGATGAGCACTTCAACTTCCTCGTTGGAAAGCATCGAATCGTCATAAGCAGCAAGCTCTCTCCGGTTTTGTGCGTCATCACAGCCGCTGCAAGCGAGTATAATCACTATAAGGAGCACCCTTAGTAGCTTGGATCCGCTAAGCATGTTTTTACCTCGATGATATTTTCATTAGTCGACTGAAAAAGCTGCCTCAATATACTTGAGACAGCCTCTTTCACCAGGCACGCTTGGAGGCCTACCCTGAAAATGCTTTAGTTCTCCTCTTCATCTTCGTCGGAGATAATATCTTCCCAGGCAGCAACTACACGGTTCCATTCAGTTTCGTCTTCAATATCTACGAGAGTCTCCTCGCCATCTTCGTCGTTTTCAATGCGCAGGATGATTGCTTCAGTCTCTTCATCGTCATCTTCATCATCGAGAGGATAGAGTACTGCATACTCCTTGCCGTCTACTTCTAATACGGTGAAGAGTTCAAACTCGTGCTCCCTGCCCTCTTCGTCAACGACTGTAACTACGTCGATCTCTTCTTCTTCATCAAGCGTCAAGTCTTTTTCTTCGTTCATATATCTTCCACTCCTTTCAAGCACTGCCTTAAAGACGAGTCCAGTTTATCACACATCATTTAAACTGTCTACAAAAAAAATTGCCCCCAGCCTTAGCGTTCATTGTAGTTCATCGGTTCCCTGCGGACAGCATGTCCAGGTAACCCTGAAGAATCATCACTGCTGCCACCATGTCGACAATTCCTCGTCTCCTGGGGCCTTTGACACCACTGTCTCTGAGATGCATTTCTGCTGCTTTGGTTGTGAGTCGTTCATCCCATAAGACAATCTCACATGGCAAGATACTGCGCATTTCCTCGACAAAGGCAATTGTCTCCTCAGCCTGATAACCAAGGCTGTTGTTCATATTCTTGGGAAGACCCACCACAATTGCTTTCACATCATGAGTGCAGACAATCTCGGCAAGCTCCGCCAAGTCCTTTCCCATTTCACTGCGTCGTAACACTCTAAACCCCTGCGCGGTGATACCCAGAGGGTCTGACAATGCAATTCCTATATTTCTGCTTCCTAAATCCAAACCAAGAATGCGCTGCACACCCTACCTCCTAGTATATTTTTATTGCCATTTGGGGACAAACACCGCCACAGTAGCCGCATGTGAAACATTTATCTCTGTTGATGTTAATACTGTCACCAGATATAGTAAGGGCATTTGTGGGGCAGCGACTGACACATAGTCCGCATTTCATGCAGTAATCCGCAATATGTAAAGCGCGCCCACACATGCTCAGACTGTTTTTATCATTACTGCAGGGCTCTTCACCATTTATTAGAGCCAGGTTAACCCTTAGTTCCTCCGAACTCTGCATACCAATGATCAGACTGTGAATGGTCTTAAGCCCGGAAACTTCAGGCAAAAGCTCGTGTGACCGAGGAATCAGATGTCCTCCTCCCAGTACTTTTATGGCGCAAATACCTTTGCCCATGCGTCTGTTTTCTTCCAGTGCGTCCAGCATATCTCCGGCAGAACCATCCTGTATACCAAAACCTGCAGGGTTATAAACAGCTTCGATAATTTCAATTTCTGGGAGCATAATCGCAGCTCTTACAGCAGCTATAAAATGAGTAGAGAGGCCGACCGCCCGGATCAGCCCCTGTTGCTTAGCTTGTATATAAAACTCCAGTGCTTGCGCATGCCCTTGTATAGTTAGTGAGGAGAGTTGCTCGTGAAGCATAAAAATATCGATATAATCTGTAGCCATTGTATCCAACGCTCGCTGTAATGAATCCCTGGCTTCCCTTGCAGTCACTGCATAACTCTTCGTGGCGATAACAACAGACTGTCTTCCTACTTTTGCAATCAACTCGCGCAGGTAGGGATATGTCCTGTAGCTTTCAGCAGTATCAAAGAAGGTTACTCCTCTGCTGTGAGCTTCCAGCAGTAAATCAG
>WRDA01000214.1 GCA_009783675.1 Symbiobacteriaceae bacterium
ACTCACCAGTGGCGGAGATGCTCCTGGCATGAATGCTGCCATCAGAGCGGTGGTACGCACGGCTATCTATCACAACCTGGAAGTCATGGGAGTTTCCAATGGATACAGCGGCCTGATCTGGAACGAGATGGAACCTCTGACCCTGCGTTCGGTGGGGGACATGATCCAGCGAGGAGGGACTTTCTTAAAGACCTCTCGTTGCCCGGAGTTTCAGACAGAGGAAGGCATGGCACGAGCGATCGAAGCAATGAAGAGGCGCGAGATCGATGGACTGGTAGCGATCGGGGGAGACGGGACCTTCCGGGGTGCACTGAGTCTGACCCATAATGGTTTTCCAGCCGTAGGTGTTCCGGCCACCATCGACAATGACATCGCAGGGACCGAGAGCACTATCGGTTATGATACCGCCCTGAACACGGCTCTGGATGCCATCAATAAGATTCGGGATACTGCTTCCTCTCACGGACGTATCTTCATCGTGGAAGTCATGGGCAGAACTTGTGGAGCCATTGCTCTGGAAGCAGGGCTGGCCGGAGGAGCCGAGGTTATTTTACTCCCGGAGGTACCCTTCGAAATAGATGAAGTCTGTAAGAGCTTATTGCAGGCCAGAGCCACCGGAAAGAAAATGAGCATCATAGTCGTTGCCGAGGGAGCAATAACCGGATCGGCCTTAAGTGCAGAGTTGAAGAACAGGGTAGGCCTGGACAACCATGTCACCGTCCTGGGTCATATTCAAAGAGGCGGTTCTCCTACAGCCTGGGATCGTCTGCTGGCTTCCCGCATGGGAGCCTATGCTGTTGATCTGCTGCTGGCTGGAGAAGGAGGCAAGACCGTGGTCTTACGCAATGGACGCATCGGCTCGTCCACTATCGAGGAATGTATAGCTGAGAGAAAAACAGTCGACGCTGCAACTTTGGACCTCGTCAGAGTGCTTTCCAAGTAGACGCACATAAACGATGTTCGCCCTGAAGTATGATAGACATGTGCGGCTATGACCGCGCTAATGCGCGGTTCTGGAGCGTAGCTCCAGTAAATGCAGGCGGGCTTTGCCTGCCGGAATGACCGGGAGTATGAGGGTGGAACCCTCATCTATCAGGGCAGTCACATATGAAGGAACCTATCCCATATATGTAAGGAGTTGTTACTGATGCGCATGACCAAGATCGTTTGCACCATCGGTCCGGCGATTACGGATCTGGAGCTGACCAAAGAACTAATCAAAGCAGGCATGAATGTAGCCAGGTTTAACTTTTCCCATGGAAGCCATGAGGAGCATCTGGAGAAAATCAATATGGTCCGCCAGGCAGCTGCCGAACTTGGCATCCGAGTGGCGATCATGCTGGATAACAGAGGCCCGGAGATTCGTCTTGGCCTCTTCGAAGATGGTAAGGTTTTCCTGGAGCAGGGTGCAGAGTTTGTCCTGACCACCGAAGAAATCTTAGGCGATGTGCACAGGGTCACCGTCCATTATGATGCGATGCCTCAGGAAGTTCAGCCTGGTAAGCTGATCGCTCTGGATGACGGTAATCTTTCGCTGAAGGTAAAGAGAGTCGAAGGTCAGGAAATCTTTACCGAGGTCATCATCGGAGGCGAACTCTCCAACCGTAAGAAGGTTAATCTGCCCGGAACAGTGGTTTCATTGCCGCCGCTTTCAGCTAAAGATGTAGAGGATTTGCTCTTTGCTGTGAAGCATAACCTGGATTTTATTGCGGCGTCTTTCATCCGCAAGGCAGAGGATGTCATCCAGATCCGCAGAGTTTTAGAGGAGTTTGGCGGATCACCGAAGATTATCGCAAAGATTGAAAGCCAGGAAGGTCTGGATAATCTCAGCGATATCATCAAAGTCGTGGACGGTCTGATGGTTGCCAGAGGGGATCTTGGCGTGGAAATTCCTACCGAAGAGGTCCCTATCGCTCAAAAAGAGATGATCGCTCTCTGTAATCAAAGAGGAATCCCGGTAATTACGGCGACTCATATGCTGGACTCCATGATGCGCAATCCCAGGCCTACCAGGGCTGAAGCCAGCGATGTTGCCAATGCTATTTATGATGGTTCCGATGCGATCATGCTCTCCGGGGAAACCGCCAGCGGGAAGTATCCCATCGAATCAGTTCAAACTATGGCGCGGATTGCGGAGCGTACCGAAGAAGCACTCTCCCAGATCGAACACAGTTTCACCAAGACTCATGCGGAACCAAGTATTACTGACGCTATCGGAGAAGCAGTCTGGAGGACTGTTCAGACTCTCGGCGCCAAAGCGGTAGTTACGGCAACCAACTCTGGTTACACGGCACGCATGATTGCCAAGTATCATCCTCAGGTACCAATTATCGCCGTGACTATAGAAGAGAGTTCGGCTAATCAACTTATGCTTACCAGAGGTGTCGTACCTCTGGTTGCCGAAAAAACCACCGATACCGATGCCGTGGTGCATAATGCGATCGGCGCAGCGCTGGATGCCGGATACCTGGAGAACGGTGATCTGGCGGTGTTTACCGCTGGCGTTCCCGTCGGGGTGACCGGTAGTACCAATATGCTGCAGGTGATCACCATAGGCGAAGTCCTGGTCCGTGGCATAGTGATCGGCGCGACGACTTTTGTTACCGGCAGAGCGATTATCGCTACAACTGCCAGAGACGCCGAAGCCATGATGCGGGAAGGGGACATTCTGGTGGTTCCCAGTCTGGATGCAGATTATATTCCTGCAGCCAGAAAGGCAGTAGCCCTGATTACCGAAGAAGGAGGCATCTCCTCTTCGGGTGTGGTCATCGGCATATCTCTGAATATACCGGTGATGGTTGGAGCGACCGATGCTACCAGGCTGATACCGAACACCAGCATCATCACTATGGATACCTTCAAACAAGTCTTCCGAGGCAGAGCGAAGAAGAGTTAATTACCTAACCTGCTGCAGAAAAATAAGTGATCATCTCGTAGATGCCAAAAGGGACACCTCAGGGTGTCCCTTAAGCTATACGTTACCAGCCGAAATACTAATCTCGTGCCTGATGCTGGACTTCGATCAGTAAGGCTTCGAGGAATTTTTTTACATTAACCTTACCATGATAAGGGGATTCGTGACGCAGATAACGCATCTCATTGCGCACCTCGGAGAAGTCGAAGAGCTTATTGGCGTAGGTGTTAAACAGCTGGTGACTGTAATCCTCCACGCCCAGCGAAGCCACATTGTGTAGAGCGGCTCCTACGGCGCGACGAACGCGCTGTTCGATAGCTTTTTCGTCATAGGAAGGGCCAACTTCCTGGTTTCGTTCATACTGCTCGCGAACAGCCTTATATACCGATTGCAGGTGATGCAGTTGAATCAGGCTTTCACCAGGTTCGTAGGCTCCCAGCAGGTAGAGGATGACGGAGTTGATGTCACGACAACCTGCTTCGCCTAGTATGCCTAGATCCGAGAGGATGCTCAGCAAAATTTTACGAGCCTTTTCGATGTTTACACGTTTCGGATCCCTGGCAGAGCGTTCTCCTCTGGGATCATGACCATCTACGGTGTTCAATGCCTCGCGGATCTGA
>WRDA01000215.1 GCA_009783675.1 Symbiobacteriaceae bacterium
GGAGCAGACGCTGTTGCTGCAGATCGCGAGTAACGGGAGCATCGTAGGTAGCCGTAATTTCGGAAGAGCTACCCACCGCCAGAATGAGACCACCTTTAGCCGCCAGGGCTTCAGCCTGAGGGTTTGTGGCGTCGCCGGTCCAGATAAGGCCGTTGAAAAGTATCAAATCTGCCTGCTGTTTAAACATAGAATAGTCACCCTTTCCTGATTAATAGCCTTTATATCTCTATATTCCCAATGCAAGGAACGTGGCGGCTGGAAGCCGCCGCTACGACGAGGGTTTAATATGACCTTACACTCTTTACTTCTACGTTCTTTTCGTCCTTTCCGTTCTTTTCGTCCCATTCGTCCTTTCCGTTCTTATTCCAAGCCAGCCGCCACGAAACCTTCCTGCTACCCTGTCGCGTTTTTACAGGCATTTTACATTCTGCTTACCCAAATGTGATTTTTCGTCTTCTTCTTATCTCTTACAATCACCCTGGAAGTGAAAGTAAGCCCTCAATGAGTATCCCGGGTGAGAAGGCACAGCACGCAGCATAGACAAAGTCATAATCGCAAATTTAATACACCCCTCCCCCGGGAAACCAGAAAATATACTCAGAAATAAAAAGGAGAAAAATCCAAAATGACAAATAGCTTTAAGACCATCATAATCACCCTGGTTACAGCTTTCCTGTTCGTTGCCTGCACCGGAAACGCGGCTCCACCTGTTGTTACGACTCCGGTAACTACTCCTGCTACAACAGCCCCCACAACCCCAACCGCGCCAGCCTTCGATACTTCCCGTAGTATATCCCTAACCGCCCGGGAAGATGGCAGCGGAACCAAGACAGCTTTCATGGAGATCATCGGACTCAAAGGTAAAGCCGATCCCGCTAACATCGTTATCCAGACTGGCACTGCAGGAGTGCTGAGCGAAGTCAGGAGCAACCCAGGTGCCATCGCTTACGAAAGCCTCGGCTATGTTACCTCCGATGTCAAAGCCCTAAAAGTCAACGGCGTCGCAGCAACCGTCGCTAACATTAAGGATGGTCTCTACAAAATATCTCGTCCCCTGTCGATTGTCTACAATGAGGATGTCTTAGACGACCAGGTCAATGCAGCTTTCTTTGCCTTCCTGGAATCCAGCGAAGCGCAAAAGATCATCTCCGACAAAGGCTATGTTTCCATCGTGGATAACAGCAAGGCATACACCATCGACGGGTCCTTGGCTGGCAGCATCGATGTCAGTGGTTCCACCTCCTTACAACCCCTGATGATCCTGCTGGCTGATGCCTTCGAAGAGCTGCAGCCTAAGGTGACCATCAATGTTTCTGGTGGAGGCAGTGGCACCGGCTATAAGAATGCCGACGAAGGCGTCTCGGAGTTCGGCATGATCAGCGAGGAGTTCGCCCTGGAGAAAGCACCTTCCTGCACGCATCAGATCGTCTGTAAAGACGGAATCGCAGTGATAGTCAACCCGGTTAATCCTTTGGACAACATCACCTTAGAAGATCTCAAGACCTTATATAATGAAGAAGCCGGAGCGAGTGCCATTACCAAATGGAGCGGATTGATCAAGTAATCGTCATAAGTCCATGGCGGTAGAATACCATCGCTACGAGGTAACTCAATGAACTACAAAGCAATAAGAGCCAGGGATGCCGCCATGCGCGGCATATTCCTGTTCTGTGCCATCTTCGCCATCTTTGCCCTCGGCTGCATAACCGTTTTCCTTTTTGCCGAAGGGCTTCCTTTCATCTCCAGAGTGGGACTGACCAACTTCTTTGGTACTCGCTGGCATTTAAGCAGCGCCTCTTACGGCATCCTGTCAATGATTGTCGCTTCGCTGTATGTCACTGCGCTGTCATGTGCCATTGGTGTAACCATCGGTGTGCTGACGGCACTAAGCCTGTTTAAGTTTTGCCCCAGACGCCTGGTAGCGACCATACGCCAGCTGATCAACCTGCTGGCAGGCATCCCGTCGGTTATTTATGGTCTGTTCGGCATAACCATCATCGTGCCGTTTCTGCGTGACTACATTTCTCCTGTCGGCATCGGTTACGGAATCCTGGCTGCCAGTCTTGTATTAGCGGTGATGATATTACCCACGGTTGTCAGCATAAGCCTGGATGCTCTAAATGCCGTCCCAAAGAACTACTACGAAGGCGCTCTGGCATTGGGAGCCACCAGCGAGCAAGGTGTCTTCAAGGTGGTCTTACCGGCAGCGAAGAGTGGCATCTTCGCCGCTGTGGTTCTGGCTATGGGTCGGGCAATTGGTGAGACGATGGCGGTTATCATGGTCATCGGCGGTTCTCCGGTCATGCCACGCAGTGTGTTCCAATCTGTACGCACCATGACCGCCAACATAGCCATGGGAGCCACAGAGTTGTCCGGAGATGCAGCTACCGCGCTGGTCGCTACCGGTGTTGTCCTCTTCGTTTTCACCCTGATACTAAATGTCAGCATCTCTCTTCTCAGAGGAGCAAGCCAATGATACGCAATCTTCATCGCAGGGAAATTCTAATGCACAGGTCTCTAAGCATAGTCGCTCAGGCAGCGCTAATCCTTACTCTGATAGCTTTGGCATCTGTGGTAGTCTTCGTCCTGATCCGCGGTTTGCCTTATATGTCTGTGCAACTACTCTTCGGAGACTATGGCCGTTACCCATCGTTAAAACCCGCCTTACTCGGCACTCTTTATCTTGTGTTGATCTCTCTGAGCATTGCCGCACCCATCGGCATAGGCAGCGCGATCTTTCTAACCGAGTATACCAAGAGTAAGAGCCGTCTGGTCCGGGTGATCCGGGTAGCTACGGAGACTCTGGCAGGGATCCCTTCCATCGTCTATGGCATCTTCGGCTACCTGGTCTTCGTGGTCGCCTTAGGTCTTCGCTACTCTTTACTGGGCGGCGGGATTACCCTGTCGATCATGATCCTACCAGTTATCGTCCGTTCGGTGGAGGAGAGCCTTTTAGCCGTACCCAACGCCCTGCGGGAAGGTAGCTTTGCTTTGGGAGCCTCCAAAGTTCGCACCATCTTTGCCGTGATCTTACCTTGCGCCGCCAGTGGTATCGTGACCTCGCTGATCCTGGCTATGGGACGCGTCATCTCCGAGAGTGCCGTCTTAATCCTGACTATCGGCATGGTGGTCAATAAGATGCCCCAAAACCTATACTCGCCTGGCACCAGCCTGGCTTTGGATGTCTACTACTTCGGGTCCCATGGTTACCCCGACGAGGCAGCAGCCACCGGCGTGGTATTGCTACTGTTGGTGGTGTCGATCAATATCATCGCCACCTGGCTTGGTAAGGTATTAGGAAAGGAGATGGCCAATGGATAATACCTCCATACAGGATTCCTATCGTATTACGGTTCGCGACTGCAACCTGTTCTATGGCGATTTTCAGGCTTTGAAGAATGTGAATGTAGAGATCGAGGAGCATGAGGTGACCGCTCTGATCGGTCCATCAGGCTGTGGAAAGTCGACCTTTATTCGGGTCTTGAACCGCATGAACGATTTGATCGAAGATTGTCGCATA
>WRDA01000216.1 GCA_009783675.1 Symbiobacteriaceae bacterium
ATCGTGGCATAGACCAGCTCTGCATCCGCCATCTCCTCTGGCTTCAGAACTGTTATACTGTTACTCTGTATATTGTAGCATACTTGCAGGTTTAACATAAGCTCATCGCTTCCTAATCCTCTTGCATAATCACCTATCTGGGGAACAATACCAAGCCGGGCAGCGTCGAACATCGGTTCGTCGTCACCATCCAGATAATAAAGCCAACGCCAATCCTTAGTAAAGGCCGAAGTGATCGTATGACCCCTTACGTTGATGTCATGACTGTACTGAATATGGTTTTTCGTAAGTGGCTGCGAGGGGTCGGCGATGGGGAGCAGGGCATCGCTGCCAGGCACAAGCTCCAGTAGCGAACCATGCAGCCAGCCGATCTCCTGGTCGTCTGTCTTTACAAGATAGTATGGCGCTTCCTCACCCTGAAACTCGCTGGCGGCGAAGGTTCTGCCGAATACCTGAATCTCCTTAGAGCCTACTTCCTGCCCTACCTCCGCATCGGCCTGAGGCGCAGACAGAAGCGATATTGAACCAGGTTTTACTTTGGCTTCTAAGGGTTGGCTATAGTCAGGGTCGAAGATGTCCGGCACCAGAGCATAAAGCGCTCCCCTCTGATCCCCTCTGCCTCTGAAATCTTCTGGATGGATTAAGGTAGTCATGTAGGGAGCGTTGTAACCAACACGCCCGGCACCGCGAGATTCACCGAAGACACCAGCGTTATACCTGCTGACGATAGCACCAGAGGAAAGGTCCAGGGTAACCAGCTGGTTCTCGCCATACCAGGCGGTGAACAACTGTGGGTGCTGTTCGTCGGCGCAGCCATACTGTGGATAAAAAGGCAGGCGACATATCTCAACTTCTCGGTTAAAGTCCACCACTCGGGTGCCTGCTACTACGAAGTTTGCGTCCAGATGTTGATACGCGAAAAAGGTTTCTTGCTCCGAGAAGAGGGATAACTCCTGCCGGACGCGGTCATATCTGTAGATGGCTTGATAGAGGGGTCCATCCCCGCCACCGATGGCCAGAGAGAAAAAGAGGATACCGCTGTCCGTCCAGAGCATGTTGGTTCGGTCGCTTGCTGCACCATATATTCCCTCATAGGAAAGGACTTTGCGCCAGGTATCGGTTTGCGGGTAATGCAGATAGAGATCGATGCCGTTCTGACGATCCAGGGTGGTGGCAGATAAAGCGCGATGATAAAGATAAGCTACACATTGCTGATGTGGGTTCGCCAGGGCACAATATAATTCTGCCGGTTCGGGAGATTTTTGCAAATCATCCGGCAAGGGTAGCGGCTCGTAAGAAGCGGTGCTGGTGTTGTAGATTGCCTGACCGACGATGAACCTGCTGTTATCCAACCACACGGGAGAACCTCCCCTGGACCGTTCCAACGCTTCACCCTGAAAGAAGACGTCTCCTCTTAAGTAGGTAGCAAACTCGTAAGGATAAAGCACCTCCATCTCTGTATACTGCTCGCCATTCGGGGAGTAGAAGCGCCTTAACCATGGTTGATATTCAGCCAGCAGGAACATGCCTGAATAGGAGAGGGGTAGCAGCTCAGTTGGGGTGTTCGATTCGGTTGGATCCGACGGAGCGGTGGGTTCCACTGGAATTGTGGCTCCTGCCGATGGTGCGACAGACGGCTCTCCTGAGGAAACAGTCTCCTCGGCTACCTGACATCCCCCCAGGCAGGCTACCAGCAGGAGCGCTATCAGTAGGCATGCAGCAGTGCAGGCTTTCTTCTCCCGCCAATAAGCGGAGCTAGCCCTTAGGTCGTTCGTTAGTAGGTGCAAGCCATCACTCCCATATTTCAAGTATCCTAAGCTATTTCTTGGCCTTAAACCGTCTGACATTAGAAATAGTAGCACTTCCGTATCATACTAACAGCGTCAACTAACTTGAGATCCATTCGGTTAAGGCTTCTCCGCCTTAGCCGCTTTTTTTGTTCCTGTCTAAACTGTCCCGAAAGGCGTTTATTTGTCACGAAAGACATTACACGACAGTCAATCGGTTTTGGTGCCACTCCAGGCTAGGTAACTCCTCGCGATGGTATAATGTAAACAAAATTGCTACATTCTACAAACTGGAGAATGAAAGGAGTGAGCGCTATGGCTATTACTAAAAGAAGCGTGATCAGGCTGTGCCTACTGCTGACAGGAGCGCTACTGATCATAAGCTATCTGTACGCTCAAGTGCCTGTGTACCTGATCGGATTACCTGAAGAGATTAACTATATCGATGACCTGGAAGTGAGCGAAGTAACCTTCTACGGTATGGCGTTACCTAAAAATAAACCACCATATATCAGGTATGACATCAGAAAAGTCGATTCGGCTGTGGATACCACGCTTACAGCTGTGCTGGATAAACTGTATACAGGAAAGCATTTCAGAAGTGAAAGCATCAGGATGATTGGCTATGTGGAGGATACATTATATGTGCTGGTCACATGGAACGAGTGGGGATCTGAGCCATACGGTTATGGGCGTAATGATCTCACTGAATGGCAGGGGATTTGGTATAACTGCCTGACCCTTACCTTGACCAGCATACCAGGTATTAACAGAGTTCAATATGTGGTAGAATCCAATAATCGCACCGGCATGATGTGGCGGGAGTTAACGGAAGCAAAGGATCGCGAAAGCCTCTTCGAATACCCATGGGTAAGCATTGTCATCGAGGATTAGCGTAAGAACGGGTGGCGCTTGCTTACAAGCCACGCAAGATATTCCCTGAAGACCAAAAAGATAAGGAGGATGCCAGATGATCTGCCCAAGATGCAACCGCGAAATGGAAGCCGGCTTTGTTCAGAGCGGAAATCGCATGATCTGGACGAAGAATAAGCACAGGTTTTCCCTGCTCACAAATCATCATAAAGGCGAGAAGCAGTTGTTACCAATCCTTTACTGGGTTCTGCCAGCTCTGGATGCTTTCTATTGTCAGGCATGTGATATGCTGATCATCCCCAAAGCTTCACAATACTCACTCGAATAGATGCCGAGTTGCCGACTCCGGATATCTGCAGGAACTCCAGAGGATTGACAGGTTGCTTCTTTGCACATCGCTTGCATGCCTATTGTAGACCGCCTGTTTGTTATTGTCAACGCATAAAAAAGCCCTGAAAATCTGGCAGTGCCAAACTTTCAGGGCTTTCTTTTTTAGATGTAGCTGTTCACCTGGTTATGCTTGCGCTTACTGCCGCATTTCTACCACTGCGGCATCAAAATGGACTAACAGGCTGGCGAACAGGTTTGTCTCTTCTGGTATCTCGGCTACCGCCACTCGTATACTCAGAGGCACCTGCTGCCCCTGGATATCCACCGATGTTTTGTTAACCGCCATAATCCGCTCTGCCAACGATTTTGCCTCGCTTTGTTCGCTTAAACCTGTCAATACCAGAAACTCATCCCCTCCGACACGAAAGACAACCATCTGCTCTGTGAGAAAGCTTTCGATTCGCCTCGCCGCTTCGCCCAGGATTCCATCGCCTACGGCATATCCGTAGGTATTGTTCAGC
>WRDA01000217.1 GCA_009783675.1 Symbiobacteriaceae bacterium
ATCCTAGATCCTAGATCCTAAATCCTTTTCTGACGAAGTATTTCAGCTATAGTTGCCAAACCTTCAACTCTACTAATGGAGTGATACCCGATGAACCCTTTAAGTCGCCTCATGGATCCCGAGCTGCTCCTTTACTTGCCTGGTTTGCTGATCGGCCTCTCGGTGCATGAGTTTGCTCATGCCTGGGTAGCTTATATCTACGGTGATTCTACCGGCAAGATGCTGGGGCGGGTTACCCTCAATCCAGTCGCTCATGTGGATCCTTTCGGTTTAATCTGTCTGCTCCTCTTCAGATTTGGCTGGGGTAAACCTGTGCCTGTCAATCCACGTCTTTTCCGCAAGCCCAGAGAAGCCAGCATCGCAGTAGCTTTGGCTGGTATCGCCGCCAACCTGATGGTGATCATCTTCACGGCGTTGGTCTACGGATTCCTTCTGCGGGTAGCTCCTGCTCTGGTCAGTGGCGTATTACGCACAATCCTGATGGGTATAATCCTCTACAATGCAGGCTATGCAGTATTTAACCTATTGCCACTGCCTCCTCTGGACGGTTCGAAAGCACTAACGATGATTCTACCTTATGATCTGGCACGCACTTATGCCGCTCTCTCCGACCAGGTGGGTATGATGATTCTAATGGTCCTCTCTCTAAGTGGCATCCTGGGGTCAATTATCTCACCGGCGATCAGCATGATTACAACGACTGCCCTGCGACTAGCCATGTTTATCAGGTTCCTATGATCTTGGAGGAGTATCTGTCCCAGGCTGAAGAGTTGTTGGAGAAGAGCCGGGAAGAGCGAGATCGATTATTAGACGAGTCTTTGGCGGATATGGTCAGGCATTTCCTCGACTTGTGGCAGAAACGTCAGGATGATGAAACGGAGAGTGCAACCAACTTCCTGGCGGTCATCACGGTTTTGCTGGAATGGAAAGCCTTTCTGCTGCTGCCACCAACCCGCACGAGCATAAGCAGCGATGAGCTGCCTGAAGATGCCGCTCGTAGCAGAGACCCTATCGACAAGGAGACCTTCCGTCACCTTGTGCTGTTCCTTGCTGACAGACAGGAGGAGCAGCAACGCATGCTGCGACGCGAACCTCTGCCTACGGGAGCCTTGCAAAGCTCAGCTGAGGATCCGCTGCAGAAGGTGCATCCCGACGAGTTATATGAAGCCTTTCTGCGTATCGTTGAGCGTCTGCTGGCAGAAGTAGAAGAGGAGGAAATGCAGCTTCCCGGTGAGGCGGTGTCGCGCCAGGATTGCTCCCTCTGGCTGATGGAGACCTTAAGCGAACATGGCTACCTGCATATTGAAGATCTGTTTCGCCTTTGTCCCCGGCAGAGATCCTACTGGGTAGTAGTTTTTATTTTGATTTTAGAGTTTATCCAGCAGCAGAGAGTCATCCTCACTCTCCACGAAAATGGTGAAGTCTGGATCAGTAAAGGGGTGGACGCTTCTTGAGCGAGACCGTGTCCTTTCTGCAACCTCGGGCATTGCTTGAGGCTTTACTTTTTGCCCATGGCGATCCTCTCTCCCTGGCTCAGTGTGCAGGAGCCATCGGGATGAGCGAAGGGATCGCCCAACAGATTTTAGAAGTCATGGCTGAAGAGTATCTCGAGAACTCCTCCAGTGGCCTAAGGCTTCACTATAATGCCGGTAGCTGGCAGATGGTTACCAAACCGGAGCTGGCGTCTCGTCTGGCGGAACTTCTGCCCAAGCAGGAAGGCTATCGCATCACTCCTGCCATGTTAGAGACCCTGGCTATCATCGCCTGCCGACAACCACTGAGCCGCCCGGATCTGGAGATCCTGCGCGGCGTCAACTGCGACCGCATCGTCAGTAAACTGCTGGCAGTGGAACTCATCGCCGAGTGCGGTAAGCGCGGACGCCTGACCCTCTATGGCACTACTGAACGCTTCCTGCATCATTTCGGTCTGGAGACGCCTCACGATCTGCTACGCCTCCTACCCGCAAAGGAGTAAAACCATGCCTCTGATTACCTTCGAAGGGTTGGATGCTTCCGGGAAATCCACTCAGTTGCAGCTCCTGCAGCTGTACCTCGCTCAGTTGGGTTATGAGGTGGTGTGCACCAGAGAATCTGGAGGGACCGGGCTGGGGGTGGAGATTCGTCAGCTGGTTCAGGAGCGGCATGATCTGATTATACATCCCCTCAGCGAAGCACTCCTCTATGCTGCCGATCGTGCCCAGCATGTCAGTGAGCTGATGCGTCCCGCTCTGCAACGAGGAGCCTATGTGCTTTGCGATCGCTATATCGATTCCAGCCTGGCTTTCCAGGGAGTCTCTTTACCCCTGGCAGTTATTCGGGAGATTAACGCCCTCGCTACCGAGAATCTGGCCGCAGACCTGACCTTTCTTTGCGATTTGGGGGTTAGTACAGCCAGGGAACGTTTGCAGCAGAGGGAAACGGCTCCTGATAGAATCGAGCTGCGGGATAATTCCTATCACGAACAGGTTCGCCGGATCTACCTGGAGATTGCCGACAGTGACCCGGGACGCATCTGTGTCCTCGATACTTCAGCTTCCGTGGAAAGTGTGGCAGAAATAGTCAAGAACCGGGTAAAAACCCGGTTCGGTATAGATGATGGTAACCCGATCTACCAGGAGTAAGGAGAAAAGCTAACGGCAAAAAGCGACGCAACCGTCCTTAACGACTGTTTTGATAGGTTCTTTGCTGACCAGCAGAGAAATATCTGTCAGGGGATCTCCTTCGACGATCAGCAGGTCTGCCAGTTTACCAACCTCTATGGTTCCCAGGGAGGCAGCGCGATCACAGACTTCGGCGGCGACCTTGGTAGCACAAAGTAAAGCCTGCAGGTTGCTCATGCCATTATCCACGAACTTTTGCAGCTCCAGAGCGTTTTCGCCGTGACGATTCAGAGGGGTGCCGGCATCGGTACCCATGCCTATTTTTATCCCCTTAGCCAGAGCGCGACGGAAGGACTCCAGATGATCCTCGGCGCAGCGATTAGCCTTTTCTACGGCATAAGCAGGGATGCCTGCAGCCAGGCCTCCTTCGACTATATGGAAGGGTGCGACAAGGGTAGGGACGAGAGCAGTGCCATTGGCCAGCATCATCTCCAGGATCTCGTCATCGAGATAG
The DNA here is from genome assembly GCA_009783675.1 of Symbiobacteriaceae bacterium. Lineage (GTDB taxonomy): Bacteria > Bacillota > JAAYKD01 > JAAYKD01 > WRDA01 > WRDA01. The sequence continues at coordinate 3,115 of WRDA01000217.1, forward strand.
AAGCCATGCTCGATGCTGTCGATTCCAGCGCGCAGGGCATTCTTAATTCCCTGAGATCCCTGGGCATGGGTTGCAGTCTTACGTCCCGCCTTATGTGCTTCCTCGACGGCGGCACGGATCTCTTCCTCGGTTAATTGTGCCGATCCTGGTTCTACACCGGGAGTCATCACCCCACCGGTAGCCATGATCTTGATCAGTTCGACACCCTTCTTGAGGTTAACCCTAGCGGCTTTGCGAGCCTCATCGCAGCCGTCCACCTCGGTGCCACCCATCCAACCGTGACCGCCGGTCATAGTCAGGCAGGGTCCGCAGGTGATGATGCGTGCTCCTCCGGCAAAACCCGCTTTCTGAGCCTTTTGCAACGCCAGATCGAT
>WRDA01000218.1 GCA_009783675.1 Symbiobacteriaceae bacterium
CAGTTTAGTTTTCATTTTTCAATTCCCACCCCTCATCTCCCAATTGTCAATTACCCATTTTATCCGTGCTTCCCCAGCCACCCTGGCGTTCCCCCAAAGGTTCTGCCTCGGTGGCTGTCACTGCGTACTTCAGGAAGATACCCTGCGCCAAACGTTCACCCTTAGCAATGTGGACAGCTTCCTTGCCGATGTTCAGCACCTGAATCATGAAATGCCCTTCGTTAGCCGGGTTATCCACATAGTCGGCGTCGATGATACCCAGGCCGTTAGCTAGCACCAGCCCATACTTGCGAGGTAAACTGGAGCGCAGGGCTATCGCCAGAAACTCATCTGCAGGCATATACACTTTCAGCCCGGTAGGGATGAGGGTTATCTCGCCGGGTGGGCAGATGCAGTCTACGGCTGCCGCCAGGTCATAGCCTGCGCTGTTGCGGGTTTGTCGCGAGGGTATAGCAATGCCGTCATCACTATAGGCAGTGACGACGGCAAAACGCCGGGTTGTCGGTCCAACTGCATATCCGTTATTAAACATAACACGTCCTCTTAATCTGTTAGACTCCCCAAAGCGGAACATGAAAGCAGATAACTCTGGCAACCGTATTGATTATCCTAAGGATAATATTCGCTGCCACATTATCACTTTGCATTATTCATTGTTAATTATCCATTCAACATTATCAATTGTCCATTGCCAATTATCAATTACAAAACCGCTCCCTCGTGTTTTTCGTTGAGCACTCCGACGATTCTTTCAATAGCCAGATCCAGCTGTTCGTAGGTGATGACCAGAGGAGGAGCGAAACGCATGGTATACTCGTGGGTCTCCTTGGTCAGGACCCCGGCCAGGTTCAGTGCGGCGACATAGGGAGTGGCATTCACCTTGAACTCGATGCCGACGAAGAGGCCGCGTCCCCTTATCTCCTTGATGTCATCGTTATGAATGCCCTGCTGCAGCTTCTCGAGGAAGTACTTGCCCTTCTCGGCTGACTGTTCGGCGATCCTGTCCCTGACCATAATCTCCATGGTCTTGATGGCGATGGCACAGGCGAAGGGGTTGCCTCCGAAGGTGGAGCCATGTGACCCAGGTTCGAAGACACTCATGATCTCATCGGTGGTGGCGATAGCCGATACAGGCATGATGCCGCCGCCTAAAGCCTTGGCTAAGATGAAGATATCCGGTTGTATATCCTCATGCCAACAGGCGAACATCTTTCCGGTACGGGCAAAACCCGTCTGGATTTCGTCAGCGATCATCAGGATGTTGTTTTTAGTACAAATATCTCTTACTTCCTTCAGGTAGCCATCGGGAGGGATGATGACCCCAGCCTCACCCTGAATTGGTTCCATCAGGAAAGCGACAGTATGAGGGGTAATCGCCTCTTCTAAAGCTTTGGCGTCCCCGAACTTTATCGCTTTAAAGCCTGGTGTAAAAGGACCAAAACCTCTGCGTGCCTTGGCATCGCTGCTGAAAGAAATCACTGCTATGGTTCGTCCATGGAAGTTACGCTCACAAACTATGATTTCCTGCTGCCCATCGGGAACGCCCTTTTTGTCCACGCCCCAGCGACGTGCTGTCTTCAGGGCGGTCTCTACCGCTTCGGCGCCGGTATTCATGGGCAATATCTTCTCCATATTGGTTAAGTTACAGAGCATTTCGAAAAAGTCAGCCAGCATGTCGTTGTAGAAGGCGCGGGAACTGTGGGTGACTCTATCCAGCTGTGCCTTGGCTGCAGCAACTATTTCCGGATGTTGATGTCCCAGAGAGACTGAGGAGTAAGCAGAAAGCATATCGATATACTCGCGACCCTCGGGATCGGTGACAATGACGCCATTGGCGCTGGAGAAGACGACATCTCTGGGGTGATAGTTATGCGCTCCGTAGCGCTTGGTTTTCTCGATAATCTCCTGAGAAGATTTCATTGTGACACGTCCTTTCTTTGCTCCTCTTACCGTTCTGGTGTTGCAACTCCTGTCTATCTGATGTGCGATCTGTGATGGGAGGTTTTTTGCATTATACCATAGCTGCAGGAGTTTTTCCAGCCCTTTAGCATAAAGGAATCCGCCTTTGATTAGGCGAAGTTACTGAACATGCTGCGATCTGGTAATTATCGGCATTCTGCATCATTTTCTATATCCATCGTTGCTAGGCTAAATCCCACAATAAGCATTCCCTCCTGGAAGTTTCCAGGGAGTATGGTACCTCATGGCTGCAACCAGATATAGAACATGTGGTTAAACCTGAAGGAGAGGTGAATCTGTGACCGAGAAGCATGATCGAGTGGGTGAACTGGAGCCAGCATCCCCAGAGGTGGTCGCCGAGTGTGATCCGGAGGATTGTAAAGCCGAGGATCCCGAGGCTGATGACCTTCCTGATGATGTCCTCTCCATTGAAGATGACGATGACCGTTCTATGCCGGAGAGTTATGAAGAACCTGCAGAAGCGGAGATCTCCCAAGAGTTCGAGGTTACTTCCACAGAGGCGATACAGCACATCCAGGAATCCCTGGATGAGGTTAGTGACAGCATCGACGAAATACGCAATGCCTCCCTGCAATCGGCCAGTTCCATGCGGGAGATGCATCGTCTGCTCCATACCGAGTTCGCCGGACGACTGCGTGGCATGCAGGTAGAGCTGGATACCTACCGGGAGAGGGATCGTGGCTTCGTCTACGACAGTATTCTTTCGGAGTTGGCACAGATCTACAGCAATCATTGCCAGCTTTTAGATCAGGATTACGCCAACCAGCAACAGCTGGTTTACCTCTTCGAAGGTCTGCTGGGGATTCTGGAACGCTTCGGAGTCACCCTGCTGAAATCGTCTGTCGGAGACGAACGTAATAATCGCCATTGCCAGGTCCTTAAGCGGATCCCTACCGGGGATGAGTCTCTTCATGACAGAGTAGCCCAGAGTTATAATACCGGTTTCTATATCGAAAACCGCACTTTGGTCAGGGAGAAAGTGGATATTTACATCTACAGCCCTGATCCGGAGCATCTCTAATCAGGGGGTACGCGTACCCCCTTGACCTAAGAAAGGCAGGATAAATAATGAGCGAGCAAACCAAAATGGTTTTCGGCATCGACCTTGGCACGACTTATTCGGCTATTGCCACCCTGGATAGCCATGGCAATCCCTACATCATCGCCAACGATAAAGATCAGAGCATGCTCCTGGCCTCGGCAGTTTTCTTTGAGCCAGGGAATCCCGAACCCATCGTCGGGATCCAGGCTAAGAATCAAGCTCAGCTGGATCCGGAGCTGGTCATCCAACGCGTCAAGCGGGAGATAGGGAAAGAGACGGCTCCCACCTGGGTCATCGAAGGGGTTTCCTACGACCCTACCAAGATATCGGCGCTGATCCTGAAGCGGATCAAGCAGTATGCCGAAGAGAAACTGCATTGTCCTGTCGAGGATGTGGTCATTACCTGCCCTGCTTACTTTGGCATTCCGGAGCGTATGGCTACGCGTCAGGCTGGAGAACTGGC
>WRDA01000219.1 GCA_009783675.1 Symbiobacteriaceae bacterium
CGAACGACCGTCAGGAAAAGAGTTAGGTGAGATGAACTGCCACCAGAAGGCCAGTTGAGCTCCGGCAACACCGCAATAGAAAGCTGAGATCATCAGGGAGATCAGCTTGGTGCGAAAGATGTCGATACCCATCATCTCGGCGGCGATCTCCTGCTGCTGCACGGCGACACAGTTTTTACCGTACTGGGAGTTGACAAAACTCCACATGGCATAAAGCATGATCGCCAGGATAGCTAAGGTATTACCTAGGGTGGTCAGTTTGGGTATGCTGGCGATACCTATGGCGCCTTTGATGACATTGTTGTTAAGGTTCGAGATTACCAAGCGGACTACGGTACCAAAAGCCAGGGTACAGATGGCGAAGTAGTCGCCTTGTAACTTGGTACGCAAAGGTGCGAAGCCGATGAGGAACCCGATTATCATAGCGAATACCCCGCCGAAAAACAGAGCTGGCAGATAGGGAATACCAAGGTAGCGGTTGAAGAGCACAGCCGCATAGGCACCAAGGGTCATAAATCCTGCGTGGCCAAGAGAGAACATGCCGGTAAATCCGGTGAGCAGGACCAGGCCGAGAACGGCGACAATGTTAGTACTGATGGTTACGACTACCGAAATAAAATACATCTCCGTTCCCCTCCTTATATTTTATCCTGATTACCCCGGCCAAGGAGACCGTTAGGCATGAACATGAAGACGATTATCAGGATAAGGTACGAAAAGAGATCACGGAAGGTAACCGATATATATCCAGAGACGAAAGTTTCCAGAATTCCCAGGGTAAAACCTCCCACGACGGCGCCCGGCAGGCTTCCCATCCCTCCGATAACACTGGAGATGAACGCCTTATGAGCGATGGCACCCATGGCAGGATAGACAGTATATTTTAGTCCAAAGAAGAAACCGCTGATGCCTGCGGTAATACCGGAAATCGCAAAGACCAGCAGGGAGATCCTGTTGACACGAATACCCATCAAACCGGCAGTGGAGGTATCGCTGGCACAGGCTCGTATTGCGATTCCTGAGCGGGTCTTATAAAGAAACCACCACAGAATGCCCAGTGCGATGCAGGAAGTAGCCAGTGATAGCATATCGACGATGCCGATCTTGAAGCCAGCGACACTAAGCATGCTGACCGGAAAGTTAATCGGCATAGGTCTCAGGTTAGCCCCGAAGATGCGCAGCATCATGTTTTCGATAAATATGGTAATACCCATGGCAGAGATCATCAGAAACAGACGGCTGGTCCCTTTGGCACGCATGGGGCGATAAGCAGTCAGCTCGATAATCACCGATATAAGCACACCGGCTGCAATCGAGGCGATGAACGAGGGTATCATGCCCCAGCCTAAAGAAGCGACCATATAGCCTGAAAAGGCCGAGACCATCAGGACACCACCGAAGGCGAAATTGGTAAAGGAAAAGATGCTGGCGATGAGCGCGAAGGCCACAGCCAGTAGGGCATATATGCCGCCGATAGAGATCCCGGTAATTAGCTGTTGGATAAAGAAGTTCATAGCTGTCCCCCTATTAAGAAGCTTATGCGATGGATACAGAGAACAATCCATCGCATAAGCGATTCTTTCAGCTCTTTACTTTAACAAACGTCTAGTCGGGACGGAAAGTATCCACCAGAACCCATTTTTCGTTTTCCACACCGATGATGGCTACGGTTTTGTTCAGAGGATTGTGGGTAAGTGGATCGATGGTAAAACTGGGATCAGTGAAGAGTTTGACATTGGTGGCACTCGCCAGGGCTTTCTGAATGGCTGGACCATCAAAGCTGTTAGCCTGCTTGACTGCCCACACTAAAAGCTCGGCGCAGTCATAGGTATACAGCACGTAGATATTGGCATTCCACTCGGGATGCTTCTTAGCAAAATCCGCTTGGAATTCAGCATACTCTGGGCTGTCGGCGTAGAGCCCGTTGGTAAGCAGCGATCCGTTGACGTTGGGACCACAGACTTCCAGCAGGGCATCATCATAGTTGGCATCGGCCATGATGTAGGGTACATCGATACCGAGCTCTCTGGATTGGTTGATCATGAAGGATGCACGCACATAGGATCCGGCTGGACAGAAGATAGCCTCCGGGTTCGTTTCAGCCATGGCTGAAAGCTGGGGCCGGAACTCTACATCGCCCTCGTTGACAGACATCCTTCGGGTAATTGTGCCGCCCAGGCGAATGAACTCTTGCTCGAAATAGTCACTGATACCCTGGGAGTAAGGATCGCCGATGGCATCAAAAATGCCTACTTTGCGATAGCCGAGCTTTTCATAAGCATAGTATGCAGCGGCGGATCCCTGATAGTTATCGATGAAACAGACGCGGAACATATAGGGGTTTAACTCACCAGTCTCCTGAACGGTAACCTTCTCGTTAGTGGCAGTGGGAACAATGGTAGGTATTTTGGCTGCATTGACAATTGGTGCCATAGGTATAGCTGCGGCACTTCCCGTAGGGCCGACAATGGCGAACACTTTGTCCTGGCTAATAAAACGATTCGTTGCATTGACGGCCTCGGTGGCGTTATCTGCCGCGATATCGTAGGCGACAACCTTTAGCTTCTTCCCGAGCAATCCGCCTTCGGCATTAATCTTGTCCACATAGTCCTGCATGAACAGGCGTGGCGGCTCACCTATATAAGCGTCCGATCCGGTAAGCGCAAGGGGCATACCGATTACCATGTACTCATCTGCTTTTTGCTGTTGCTGACAGGCAGTGAGAACCAACAGGAGAGTTACCAGAGACAGAGAAATCAAGATTCCTTTCTTCACTAGAACAGCCTCCTCTTTTCGTTTGATGAGTGTTATGCGGCTATGCCTGATAGACAATCCTGCCGTTGACGACAGTCAGCGCCACCTTTGTCTCCAGGAGTACATCAGGCGCCAGATCGAAGATATCGCGGTCCAACACCGTGATATCGGCGAGCCAGCCGGGACGAAGGCGTCCCTTATTGTTCTCGGCAAACTCACAGTAAGCGCTGCCGATGGTGTAGGCGTCAATTGCCGTGCTGAGATCTACTTTTTGGTGGGGTGCGAAACCCCCAGGAGGATTACCTTTGAAGTCCTGGCGTGTTACCGCGCAGTACAGATTTGGAAGTGGGTTACAGTCTTCTACCGGAGCATCCGAGCTGTAAGCCACATGGATACCAAGGCGATCTGCCTGTCCAAAGGCATAAGAAGTTGAAGCCAACTCTTTGCCCACCCTTTGCTCCACAATATGGAGCTCATATTGTAAGAACACCGGTTGATAATGGACTGTAACTCCGTAGGCGGCTATGCGTTCCAGAATCGGAGTATCGCTGATCTGAAGATGGATCAAGCCATGACGCAGGGGATTTGCCCCATTGCGCAGGATTTTAGCATAACTGTCCAAGGTCTCGTCTGCAGCCAAATCGCCAATGACATGAGTTACAGCCTGGATATTATGGGCATCGGCGATTTGACAGAAGCGATCCATGGTTTCGGGA
>WRDA01000220.1 GCA_009783675.1 Symbiobacteriaceae bacterium
CAAAACTTATGTTCCATCCTCCTGGCCAGCCTCTTTGGTTTATCGCCGGCTCTGGGCATAGTTACCGGTTCAGCGGCCATGACCGGCGGCCATGGTACCGTCATTCCCTTCGCTTATATCCTCTCCGAAAGGGGTGCCACCCAGGCTGTCGATGTCGCTCTGGCTGCCGCAACCTTTGGCTTAGTAGCCGGCAGTGCTCTGGGCGGACCCTTAGCCACCTGGCTGATTGGCAGGTATGGCATTATCTCGGCCGAGCAAGCCAAAGATCCCCTGGCAATGCAGGAGATAAAGATCAGTGATGACGGGGATGTTGAGCTGAATATCTCATCGCTCAGGTTATTCAAGAACATCGCCCTGATGGCTGTAGTCATGGGAGTCAGCGCATTATTTCGCCTCGTTCTCGGCGTATTTTTTCCGGAGTTCTATATCCCACCCAGCATTGCAGCGATGATTCTTGGCTTGTTATGCGGATCACTGATCAGCCATCCCTCACAGAATCACCTGGCAGATAACCTTGGCTTCGCCAAACCTCAGTTGGGTATCATAGGGGAGCTGATGCTAATAATCTTCCTGACCCTCTCCTCGATGACCATGCAGCTCTGGGAGTTGATCGCCCTGGCGCTTCCCCTGATGTTAATCCTTCTGGCACAGGTCGCCGTAGTTGTCATGTTCGCTCTGTTCATCGTCTACCCTTTAATGCGCCGCAGTCTGGAGAGCGCCTACGAAGGTGCGGTGGCTGTAGCGGGTTTCACCGGTTTCGGTCTGGGTATCGTCGCTAACGCTTTGGCGAACATGGACAGCCTGACTCAGCGTTACGGCGAGGCTCCTGCTCCTTACTTAATCCTGCCTCTGGTAGGCAGCTTTCTCATCGACATGGTCAATCTCCCGGTGATCATGGCTCTGATGAACTTTTTTTCCTGATCTTCGTTACCAGCGGGTAAGATACCAGCGACAAGAGAGCAGGTCCATACCAAGCTCGAACTGGCGCATACGATCATCCACCAGGGAGCGACAGAGATAAAGGAGATACCTGCTGCCGGTTATCTTAACTTCTTCACACTTGAGAATCTTCTCTACCAGGACCGTATGCAGAGTCTCGTTTTCACCTTCCATCTGAAAACGCAGAGGTGTGATATCCCCTCCGACACTACTCCTGGTGACTATGCGAATCGGTTTCATGGCAATAAAGCTCCTTTCATTTTTTATCAAGGGGGTACGCGTACCCCCTTGAGTAACCCCCGCTTAGTATGCCCGTTTTCAGGCACATGTCCTGAAAACGGAGGAAGGCGGAAGCGCTTACGCGCCAAGGGGATACGCGTACCCCCAAGTTTTTTATTTTGCTCTTGACAGCATAGTTCTGCTTGTTGTATAATGCAATCAGAAATTATTTGCGGTTTTGTCAATCACAGTGTAAATCAAAACACCTGTTTTGTCAAGGGTTTCATTTGTAAAGCTTACTGATCTGCTGTGTTTCTTTTAAGGAGGGGTTTGGGGTTGTTATCATTTGGTGAAAAGGTTCGTTCCCGCCGCCTGACTTTAGGCATCACCCAGAGTGATCTGGCCAAACATTTAGGTGTTTCCGAACGCACGATCTACAGTTACGAGCATCATGGCACGGCGCCCCGTCGCGATCTGCTGCGACATCTCGCTCAGGTCCTGGAGGTGTCCGTTGCTTATCTGGTCGACGATAATGTCAACGATCCTCAGCAGGGTATGGACCAGGATCTCTTCCTTGCTGCTACCCGCCAGGAGTTTGGGGTCAGAGGAGTCAGAGAGGCAGAACTCCTCCTGCAGCGGGTAAGCGCCCTCTTCGCCGGAGGAGAACTGGACGATGCGGCTAAGGATATCTTCTTTCAGGACATCACCGCCGCCTACCTGGAGGTCAAACAGGAAGCCCGACGCAAGTTCGCTCCTCGCAGAGCACGCAGACGCAGCGAATGACGGAGCAATGTCTTACGACTTCCGGAGGCAGGGGGTGTCGCTATGGCAACCATGGACTATATTTCCCGGATCGCCGTCGATCTGGTGCGCAGGTTTCGCAGTCGGGACCCAGGTGACCTGGCCAGGGCTTTAGGCATCATGACCCGCTACAGAGATCTCGGCGAGAATCTGAATGCTTACTACTTCTGCCAATCGCGGCAGAGGGTTATTACGGTAAATAACCGCTTAAACGAAAGCGCCATGCGGGTCTACCTGGCCCACGAGTTGGGTCACGACCAGATACCCGCTCACAGAGAGGTGGCTCTGGCCATACCTCTGAGGGATCTGGAGCAGTTCGACCACTCTTCTCCTTTAGAATATGAAGCGAACATCTTCGCGGCTGAGCTCCTTATCGATGATGACCGACTGATTGAACTCTTGGGCGACGATCTTTCTTTCTTCGGCGCTGCCAAAGAATTGCGAGTTCCCATGGAACTTCTGGATTTTAAGTTTCGCTTGCTCAAGCGCAGAGGGTTAAGTTTTGAACCCCTCTATATCGCTCAGGGAGATTTCCTGAAGAGAGGCCTGGTCGCCGAACATCAGGAGGAAGACCCTTATGAAACCAGGTAAAAGTTCAGCTGCATAACACCAGAACTGTCAACGCCACGCAAAAACGGGAATGGGGGCGAGGAGCCCTCATCTGAGATGTGCATAGGAGTGATGGTTGTGAAACGGATGATGCGCCCTATTCCGGTATCCGCCTGGAGTGATATCGACGGCACGCTCCATCCCTTCAGGCTGCATCCAGGCGTCCAGCGCGGAGAGATAAAGATCGGTAGGATAGTGGATCGCTCACAGACGAAAATTGCCGGCAGACTGAGTCAAACCTTTCTCTGTCAGACCGACGATAAACTTTACGAGATCGAGTATGACCACGCCACTCACTGCTGGTATCTGACCAAGTGGTAAATATTTACCAACCTTATAACGGGAAGGAGCCATCGTATTTGCCGAGCAAACAAACGTCACAGCACACGCCACATCAGATGACCACCTATGAGACCCTCGCTTATCTGAAGAAGCGTCGCGACAAGTGTAACGCAGGCGATTTTGTGGTTCAGGAAAGCAAATTGTTCTATATCTTCGGCGTGGAGAAGAGTGAAACCAAAGAGATGCATGTGCTCTGCTGGCGGGTTATCAGGGGACAGCGCAGTTATAAAGCCTCCTTCTCCTCGGCGAATCTGGTCTCTCTACCCCCTCTCTCGGGTATTTTCCTTAACCGTGAGTTGGGCGAAAATGTCTCTGATCTCCTAGCTAAGGTCGACTGGCTCAAAATAACTCAGGAAATAGTCAGTTACGCTCAGGGCTTTCCGGTCAGCAACGACCTGGTGATCCCTCTGGCAACCAGTCGAAACCTGCTGAGGGGATAACAAGTGAACCCCTCGCACGTTTCGGCTGGTTTGATCTAAGTTGGTGACTCCAAGTCCCCAAACCCCTGGACGGGAGCGATGCCCCCGCGCTTCGCTGACGCAAAGCGTAGACGCA
>WRDA01000221.1 GCA_009783675.1 Symbiobacteriaceae bacterium
AGCTCTTAGAAGCGCAATGAAGAGTATCTTCGGCGGTTGGCTGGTAACGGACTCCAACAACAATTTGGGACTAATCATCTTTGTTTTCTTCGTCTACTACGCTGTCTGCAATGCTCTCTGGCTCAGGCGAGCCAATAGTGAAAACCCATTACCCAAACTTCGCCGTATTACCGGATTGGATGCCATTGACGAAGCGATTGGCCGTGCGACAGAGATGGGACGCCCTGTGGTCTACAATGTAGGCACCAATGCGTTTACTGCCGCTACTTTTGCTTCCTTGGCCACGGTCTCGTATGTGGCGCAACGTGCGGCTCATTACGACACTCGCTTGATTGTCTTGATGGGGTATCCTGCGGTCTTACCCGTAGCAGAGCAAACGGTTCGTCAATCCTATTTGGAGGCTGGCAAACCGGATGCTTACCGTGGTGATGATGTACGTTTTCTTACCAACGACCAGTTTGGTTATGCCTCCGGAAGTGTAGGAGTTGTCGTGAGAGAAAAAGCAGCGGCCCATGTAATGTTTGGCTACTTTGCTGCGGAATCACTCATCCTGGCAGAAGCTGGTTTTGAAGCCGGCGCCATCCAGATCGCTGCGACAACAAACTCGGTGCAGACACCGTTCTTCGTGGCATCCTGTGACTACACGATGCTGGGTGAAGAGATCTACGTCGCCTCTGCATACCTTTCCAAAAATAGGGTCCGTATTGCAACCTTAATTGCTCAGGACATGGGCAAAGTGTTCTTGGTAGTATTACTAGTCGCAGGGGTTATTCTTACCACCTTCGGTAGTACAGCCATCCAAGACCTGATGACACTTTATTAGGAGGTGTCTGCATGAGACGAACACTACCTGTAATATTAACCCTCGTTGCGGGGACTCTCGCAATTTTAAACTCATATATTATTTTTGCACCTCTAAATAACTGGGTGCCAAACTACCTTCAGCGCACGGTGACTATCTCCACCGCCTGGGCTGTAGGTATCGGTTCGCTGAACCTGATGCGTATTCACAGCGCACGCATTTCCCGTAAGACGACTAACTGGAGCTTCAGTGTGATCCTGATTGTCGCCTTTACTTTCTTTTTGGTCTTAGGTTTTGTGCTTGAGAAACATCAAGAGAACCCTTTCTATTCCATGCTGTGGAACTATGTGCAACCTCCTCTTTCATCCACTATGTATTCTATTCTGGCTTTTTATATGGCTTCAGCGGCTTTTCGCGCCTTCAGGATGCATAGTGTGGATTCTACCCTGATGTTGTTGTCGGCATTTATCGTAATGCTTGGCGCAGTGCCAATTGGTGAGATGATCTGGCCTGGCTTCCCCGTTTTACAGGAGTGGTTGCTCAATTACATCAACACCTCATCCCAGCGTGCGATTACCATAGGCTTAACCTTAGGCGCTATGGCTCAGAGTATGCGTGTGATGGTTGGTCTTGAGCGCGGACACCTCTCCGGTGGAGAATAGGAGGCAGAGTAATGAGAGAAAATGTACGTAAGCTACTCTATATGGACAAACGCATCGTTTATCTGCTGATGGCTTTAGCCATTGCGATACCGATGTTTATGCCCCTGGGTCTTCCGGTACGTATCCCCAAATCTGCCCAGGATTTCTATGACGAGATTGAAAAACTAAATGAAAGAGATATTGTCTGGATTGCGGCAGAGATTAACCCGGCTAATCAGGCTGAGTTCGAACCGGCTATCAAGGCTATCTTCCGCCACTGCCTATCCAAGAACCTGCGCATTGCCGTGGCTGCATTCTACCCTCAGGGTGCAAACCTGGCGGCTACTTGGTCGGCTGATCTGGTCGCTGAGTTTGGCGCAGTCTATGGCGTGGACTATATCAACTTAGGGCCACGGCCATCAACCTCTCAGGACTCTATCATGGATAATGCCCGGCGTGATATTATCGATGCTTATTCCGACCGGGACAACTACGGCAACCCTCTCTCCTCCTACCAGATCATGGCCGATCTGCAGAAAGCCAGCGACGTCTCTCTGGCGGTCATCTTTACCCAGGGATCCCCTGGCTGCGCGGAGTATATCGCTAACTGGCAGTCCACCGGTGACCTGATGCATATGATTACTGTCGCCGCCGCGGTGCAGATCCCGGTGGAGAACCCGCGCTATCAGGCAGGGATGCTGCAGGGCATGCTGGGTGGTATGACCGGTGGCGCCGCCTACGAGAAGCTGATCGGCCATCTGGGTTCGGCGACCAAAGGCCTTGACTCCCAGGGGTTGGGACATTTGCTCATAGTCGTTCTACTGATAGTAGGCAATGCATGTTACTTCATCCTCAAGAACCTCGATGAGAAAGCAAAAACAGAGGCAGGTGGGAGATCATGAACGTATCACCGGAGTTTATAGAGGCCTTCAGACCTTTGGGGGTATGGATTGCTGCTGCGTTAACCCTTGGCATCTACAGTATATTATGGAAGGAAAACTATTATTACCGCGTATGTGAGCATATCTTCGTGGGAGCGACCTCAGCCTATTTAGTCGTAACTTCATACGCCAATACGATAAAGCCCGCTATTGAAGTGGATATGATTGAAAAAGGCATGTGGTGGCAGATTATCGCCATTGCTCTGGGCTGTATGATCTACTTCCAGCCTTTTGCTCAGTTCCGCTGGCTTTCCCGTTTCCCGATTGCTCTCTGGATCGGCTTTAATGCAGGCTTTGCCGGTCTGACCATGCGTACTATTATGCCGATGATCGTCAGTGTCCGTGCTACGATGTTACCTCTGGTGGTCTTCACCAATGGCACTTTCGATCTGCTGCGAAGTTTTAACAACACTGTCTTTGTATTGTCGACCACTATGACCTTGCTCTACTTCTTCTTCAGCTTCGAAAAGCTGGCCTCCGCACCGGGGGTTCTAAAGGTCTGTCGCTGGGTGATGATGCTCTCCTTCGGTGTAGGATTCGGTAACACTGTAATGAACCGTATCACCCTGGTCATGGGTCGCTTCTCCTTCCTCTTCAGTGATTGGCTGGGTCTAATCTGAGGAATGCGAAGCTCCAGTGAGTGCAGGCGAATTATGCTTGCCGGAACGACGGGCATGGGGCAGCATTGCAGCCCCTGATAATCGATGGAGGTGAAGCATTGAGCAGGAAACCGATCATAGTTATTGCAGCCGCACATGACATCGGCGTGGAGAATCACTTCGAGCAGTATGCCTTAAGCAAGACCTATGCTCTGGCTGTAGCCGCCGGTGGCGCAATTCCGGTCCTGGCTGTTGCGGAAACCATACCGGAAGCCTATGCCGCGCAGTGTGACGGCCTGGTTCTGACGGGTGGATGGCCGGTGCACGCCGATGTCATCGCTTCGGGCTATATCAGTCGCGAGGAGCAAACGGCTTATACCAGGCATGCTAGAGATCCCTACGACATAAGTCTGTTTCATGCCTTTCGCCAGCTGGAAAAACCAGTCCTGGG
>WRDA01000222.1 GCA_009783675.1 Symbiobacteriaceae bacterium
TAGCTCATAGTGCCGTGCAGGATATAGTGCAACAGGTAGTCAAGGGGCATCATCACTCGGCCTCCCATGATCTGGGGAGGAATGGGAGGGTTTTGCAATCCGACCCCCTCTACAGAGAGCGAAGTTGAACCGATATGGAACCCTATGGCGCTGCTTTTGTGGACCTTAAAAATATCCATGGACAGGCTGTCATCGGCGACGAAAGGTATATGTCTCGATTGGGAATAATCTTGGGCAATCGAGTCTGGCGCGCCATAGATGGTCAGGTTGGGACAATCGGTGAGAGCATTGCTGCGGATGACGCGCACAGTCTCCGGAATACGTACTGTACTTAAACTATCACAGCGAGTCAGGACTCCCCAGTCCAGCACGGTGATCTTTGGAGGGATAGAAATACTCACAAGACGGGGGCAATCCATAAAGACTCCGCCCAAACGCACAAGCCCCTCAGGCAGGATGATGCTGGTCAGAGAATCGCAACTGGCAAAGGCACGATTGGCGATACCGGTTACGCTCTGCGGAATATCCAGAGTCTCCAGTGAACTGCACCATGCGAAAGCTGTCTCAGCTATTTCTCGAAGAGACGGTGGCAGCACCACCTGCTGCAGACTGGAACAACGCTCAAATGCACTAAGAGGAAGTTCGCGAATCGACGCCAGTATGACTGCTTCCTCCAGTGACTGACAGTTGAAGAAAGAGTTTGAACCCATCGTGCTGACAGTCTCGGGTACAGTAATAGTTTGCAGTTTCTCACAGCCACTAAATGCCCATTCACCGATAGACTGCATATCTTCAGGAAGCAGGATCTCTTCCAGATATCTGTTTCTGTTGAAGGCATAATCGGCAATGTGTTCTACGTTCGCGGGTACGATGTATGAGCGGCCTTCTCTGGCAGGCGGATAATATAGAAGCTGCTCCATGTCACAGGAGAACATGACCCCGTCTTCGATCTTCAGAAGCGTACTGCCGAAGGCAACCTGAATATCAATTAAGTTTTGATTGAGAAAAAATAAACCTGTACCAACTTCCGTCAGTGAACTGGGCAGGCTGATGCTTTGCAGATCCCAGCATTGGGCAAAAGCCCAAGTGCCGATGCTGGTAACGCCTTCAGGAATGGTGATGCTCTGCAGGCTCTCGCATTCGTAGAAAGCCATGTTTCCGATCCTGACCACCCCAGATGGGATGACGATGGAAGTGAGATTAAGGCAGTAGCGAAAGGCCTGATCATCGATCTCTTTCAGGCTTTGGGGTAGGATAATCTCACTGGCTGCGCTGGAATAGAAAGCACCTGCTCCCAACGAGGTCATCCCTTCAGGCACGACGATTGTGCCGATGGTTCCGCACAAAGCTCCCCAACCCATCTCCTTTAGCGAGGCAGGCAGGGTAACCTGAATTGAGCAGTCCCACCAGAAGGTATAAGCGCCGATGGCAGTTACCGGTTTACCCTCGATTACATCAGGAATGATCACTTCCTCAGCATCCCCACAATAGCGCAATATGGTAACTGTATCGCCGATGATTTCATACTCGAAGTCGTCGAAAATGGGGTTGGCCAGCAACTGAGGAGTGACGAGACAACATAGTAGCAGACTAAGGAGTACAAGAGTAATGCTGTATCGTGTTTTAGTAAAAATAGTCAAGAAAGCCACTCCTTTTGGACAATGAAGAGGAGCGGTATTCCGCAAAGGAAACTCTGCTTCTCTTCCTGATATTTAAGCCGGCAGGACCTTGGATTTCTCCAAAGCTTCGGGGCGCATGCAGAAGACATGGTTGCCATTAGCTCGGTGATTGCGAATACAGAGACAGCAATAGCCTTTACGTTCGCAGGTCTCACTGGTGCAGGGGCATGCCGCCAGGTTCTCCTGATAGTTAGGACAGTTTTCCATAAGGCACCTCCATGATATATTGTAAATACTCTAAGAATATCATTCTCTGTTTGATTAAACCAATCCTGCTTTGCTGAATGTCAGGGCACGCACATGAACCACATTCAATCTTAAGCATGTGTCATAAACACTTTAACATCATCACCGCAATTTAGGATAAGCAACTGTGTTCTCCTATGCTATAATGTGGACTATCCTGTGAAAAGAGAGGTGAAACGTGAACCATAATGAGACCCTGCAACCTGTCTTAGACTTCATCGATGAAAATATCAGCGGCGAGATCAATCTGGGGATGATTGCGGAGAAAGCCGGATATTCTGTTTATCATTTCGGGCGAATCTTTTCGAGCGCGATAGGCCTTACGGTAATGTCCTATGTAACCTGGCGCAAGCTGCAGTATGCGCTATATGACCTGACCAGTGGCACTAAAGTGATCGATGTAGCTATGAAGTACGGCTTCGAAACCCATGCTGGTTTCACCAGGGCGTTTATCAACTGGTTCGGTTTTCCTCCTTCCCTTTGCAGGTTACGCCTTACAGTTGCTCCACCAACCAAACCAACTGTTAATGCCCTAAGAACCAAGTTTAAAGGAGGTTATACTATGCATCCACATATTGTCGAACTGACTCCTTTCGCCGCGGTTGGATATCCCACTCGACACAAGGCGAAGAACGTGAATGAAAATACCAATGCTTCTGTTTTCTGGGATGAGATCGAGCTTGATTACGGTACCATCCTGACTAAGCTGTATAATGTTTTTACCAAGTCGAAACATTTCGAAATCTGTATGTGCTACGATATCGATGAGAGCACAGGGGAGTTTACCTATCTGATGGGCAGAGGTATCGACGACCCTGCAGACCTTGTCGCATTGCAGCCAGACATGACGAAGATGGATATCGCCGGAGGTCTTTATGCGATATTCTCTACGCCTCCTGTAGCAGATTCGTTTATCCAGACCGCTCAGGACACCTGGAACGAAATCTTCTTGCATTGGCTTCCTCAGTCGGAGTTCGAGTATGACGACAGCAGGCGGGATTTCTCCTATCATGACTTTCGTGACCATGGCTGGTATTTCGGAGGAAAACTGCAGATTGATATCTGCATCCCTATCCGCCAGCGTGAGGAAGAGATGCGCAAATCCCAGCTGAGAGCCAGTCTCTGAGGATCATTATCGGATTTAGACTAATATATCCAGTCAGGTTCGCGCAATAAAGGACAACCGGGAGCAGCTTCCTTACGGAGGCTGCTCCCGGCTCAGGTAAGACCAGAGCGCTGGCGCACCGCTATATCTATTAGGATTCATTTGCACCCCGAAAGATAGACAAGATATATTGCAAAACAATAGTAGCAATTATCTGTGATTTATGATAGATTTATACAAGGATACACAGGACACGACAGATCCTTACTGTTCGGGTGCAAAGCACCAGTTACTGCTTAAGAGATACGCTAATGCGAGGAGGATTGCCATGAAACTGTCTTTGTATCACCGCACCCTGGCTATGATGCTGGCCTTGTGCCTGATCCTGACCGGATGTTCCAGCA
>WRDA01000223.1 GCA_009783675.1 Symbiobacteriaceae bacterium
AGGTTATACATTGAAACGAATGTTCAGGATATCTCCATCCTTGACGATATATTCTTTCCCTTCCAGTCGCAACAATCCCTTTTCCTTGAGTTTAGTCATGCTTCCATGTGCAAAAAGATCCTCACTGGAAGCTGTTTCAGCGCGAATAAACCCTCGTTCCAGATCGCTGTGAATTTTACCCGCTGCTTTTTTTGCTTCTGTACCGGAAGCAATAGTCCAAGCCCTGACCTCGTCTTCACCGACTGTAAAAAAGGAAATCTGCCCAATAAGGGAGTACATCATGTTTACCAGACGAGCTGCAGCAGGATCTTTCACTCCCAGATCCTCCAAAAAAAGTGAGCGCTCTGCAGAAGGTAGCCTGGATATTTCCTCTTCCAAAGCTGCGCATAGGGTTATCATTAGAAAGCCACGCTCTCCGGCCCAGTTAACTAACTCCATCTGGCCGGGAAAAGAGCCAGCTTTAAACTGGTTTTCATCTAAGTTGCAGACAAGAAGCTGTGGTTTTTGGGTCAGAAAACCATAATGACTTATGAGCTGCTGTTCCAGTGGTGTCAATGAGATGGCAGCCATTGGTCTCTCTTCCTGCAGTGAAGCCAGGCATTTCTCCAGAACGACCAGCTCAGACTGTTGTTCACTGGTTACCTTACGCCCTTCACGAATTCGCTCCATACGCTTTTCCACAAGATCGATATCTGCCATAAGCAGCTCCGCCTGAACATTGTCGGCATCACGTAGAGGATCTGTGGTGCCATCTGCATGTTCGACGTCTCCTTCGAAGACCCGGATAACCTGAACGAGTGCATCAACCTGACGGACCTGTTGTAAAAAGAGATTGCCACCTCCACCCTGCGAATGACGCAGACCTGGCAGGTCGGTGGTCTCTATTTGTGCATAAATCGTTTTACGCGGTTTATACATTTCGCTCAGACGATCGACCCTGGAATCCGCTACCCGTGCCATACCATGATTCGGTTCCAGTTTACCACTAAGGTAGGTACTCACCGGAGCGTTTACCCCGCAGAGCAGATTGAAAATGGTCGTTTTCCCTGCCAATGGGAGGCCAATTAAGCCTACTTTCATGATTTCACGCTGAATTATGCCCGAAAATGATCAAACCAGGCCAAGATACGCCGGTAGCGATCGAGCATATTTTTTGGTTTGCGAAAACCATGTGATTCCTCGGGATAACGGACCATAACGACCGTCTTACCCTGTCGCTTCAAAGCGGTATAGAACTGCTCGGTCTGTATAATAGGGCATCGCAGATCGTTCTCACCATGGAGCATCAAGAGAGGGGTCTGCACCTTTGCGGCATGGAAAAGAGCAGAACGTTGCATCAATCCTTCCGCTCCCTGCCAGGGTTGCCCCCCATACTCCCATTCATTAGCCATGGTGATATCTGCAGTACCATAATCCGAGCGCATGTCTGATACCGGAGCTCCGCTACAAATGGCACGATAACGAGTGGTTTGTGTTACCAGCCAACAGGCCATATAACCTCCGTATGACCAGCCATGCAGAAAACAGTTGTCGGGATCGACATAACCCGTGCTAAGGGCATCATCGAGACCAGCCAGAACATCTGCTGCATCACGGTCACCCCATTTGCCATCGATACAACAGGCGAACTCCTGCCCGTAACTCGTGGAACCTCTGGGGTTCATCATGATTACGAAATACCCCTGGGCAGCGAATAACTGAGCGGCGAAACTAAATACCGGGCCGTATGCGCCATGAGGACCACCATGAACGAGATGCACCAGAGGGTACTTTTTATCCGGTGTAAATTCCAACGGATAGGTTAACCATCCTTCCAAATCCTGCCCGTCATCCGGACAGCAAAAGAATCGTTTCTCTGTTTTAGCCCATATGCGTTGAGAGTAAAACTCTTCATTCCAAGCGGTGATACGCCGTTCTCTGCCATCCTGAATCAGGCTGAGTTCGGCGAAAGTATCCGGGGAGGAAGCAGAGATAACCAGCATATCCTCCTTATGGCAGAACGAGGATATACTGCGTCCTTCATCTCCCGCCACAAGCTGAGAAGATCCTTGCGAGTATTTATACAGGTAACCTGAGCCATGTCTGGCCATCAGGAAGTACAGATTGCTCTCTGACCACTGCTTTTCATTACGAGCTTCCCATTGCAGTTCTGAGGAAGCTCCTCCTCCATGGGGGCGATCGAAAGGTAGAGTCAGGTTAAGAACCGCTTCCCAGGGCAATAAGGGAATCTGCAGTCTGGAAGAATCCTCGCAGAGATCGGTCAGGCATGGGACTGGCAACAAATAAAGATCCCAGGAAGTGGAGACATCATATCGATTATCATGTCCACCAAAGGCAATGAACTTGCCGCAAGGAGACCAAAGAGGCAGATTAATCGGACCCGGACTTGCAAGCAGGAGAAGAGGCTCCCCTGGGTTCTTGGCTGGATAGAGCCATAACTCCCCTTTGCGGACAAGTTCAGGTTCATCTGCATGTAGAGAGGAAACACATAGCCACTTTCCATCTGGTGAAAGAGTTCCCAGTGCATGATCCCAGTCGCCAAATGTGATTTGACGTACCACAGGCTTAAGTTCCACATTACTAAGGTCAGGCAGATCCAGTATGAAATTTTGCGTCCGGTTAAATCCAAAGTATCCTGCTCTGTCCCTACGGTAACTGAAGCGAGTGATTATACGCAGATCGAAATCTTCGGCATCGTCGCTTTTCTTCTCCAGCTCAGGATCCTCCTTTATCTCTCCGGAGTCACGACTGGACCCTCTCTTCTTATTCTTTTCGGAGTGAGCCTGACGTAAGCTAACTGTCTTTACCGCAGAGGCGTCTCCACAAGGAGATCCAGGATAACTCTGCCATTCATCCTGCGATTCGAAAGGAAATACAGCTGCACTGAAGAGAATGCTCTGACTATCAGCAGTCCAGGAGAAAGCTTCGATGGTTTCCGTGGTGATCAGACGTCTTGCTTCTCCACCTCGATCCAGGTCCAGAAGATAAACTTGGCTTTTATCGTCATCTCGTGCGGAGATGAAAGCCAGGAACTTACCATCAGGCGAAAAACGCGGATTGGAGTTATTACCGGTGCTTGTAAGGGGTCTGGTCACACTGCTGGTGAAATCCCAGGAATAAATATCGCGATGGAACTTCTTTTCTTTCTCATTATAGTGCTGCAGGACATATACTAATAGAGATCTATCCGGACTGATTTGAGCATCTCCCTGGTTTTTGATTTTTAGTTGATCTTCCAAGAGAAAACCGTGCATATTAATAATCTCCTTCATCCTTTTATGGCACTATCAGAACACTACGCCAGACCTGATCCCAGAAGACGGAAGCTCCCAAACCCTCACTGACGGCCCGAAGCGGAACGAGAGTTCGTTCTGTAGAAGGGTCAATATAAGGCGCTACCAGTAGTTCATG
>WRDA01000224.1 GCA_009783675.1 Symbiobacteriaceae bacterium
ATACTGTGGACCGGTAGGAAAATTCTATCTGCTCTGCAGGCACTCGATAGAAGCGACACTCTTCATCGATGATCTCAATGTCGGAAATAAAGCCTCCTATTTCGGCTCCGAAAGCTCCGGCATTCATGCGAATGGCGCCTCCGACTGTGCCTGGGATACCTACAGCGAACTCTAAACCGCTTAAGCCGTGCTCTCCGGCAAATCTGGCAAGCTCTGTCAGTCTTGTCCCAGCAGCTACCCGGATGCTTCGATCAGAGGGCATGTCTATACCTGTCAAGCTATCCCGGATAACTATGACAAGACCAGGGATACCCCCGTCTCTCACGATAAGATTACTGCCACCACCAATAACTTCATAATCGATCCCTGTGTCCGCAGCTCGCTGTAGTAAAGAGATGAATTGATTTATACTACCAGGTAAAGCTATTAGGTCAGCTGGGCCTCCTATCCTGAAGGTTGTCCAGTTGGACATAGAATCAGAACACCTGAAGTCCCATTGCTCCTTCTCATCGTTCTCTGAAACCAGAAAACTCTGCAACCAATCGGGCATTACTAGTAAAACCCCTTGCTTTTAGAACGCTTAATCCAGCATTTAGATAACTGCAGGATCGTATTGGCCGGCATCTCCAGCCTTCCCAACATGACATCACCCTTAGTATAAATACCATGGTAATCACTGCCTCCAGTGGCAACCATCCCAAGGTCTCTGGCAGTTTTACTATACTGTAGGGTCATTTCAGGAGTATGAGTGCTATAGTAGACCTCCAGGCCATCTAGACCAATCCTAACCGCTTCCCGTATATTTACTTCGCGTTGGTAGCGGCCTGGATGAGCCAGAACTGCAATACCTCCCAGGTCATGAATCATCCTGATGACTTCTATAGCTGAACGAAACTCCATGTTATTGGGTACATATCCTGGACCTTCACGGCAAAAGAACTCATGTAGCCTGGTGACGATTTCCCGTTCGTCTTTTAAGAATCCTTTGTCGTAGAGCACATGTAGAATATGGACCCCACAAACGAAACCACCTCGTGATACAGCAACCACTTCGTCCCAGGATAAACCAAACCCCTTTTGTTGTAATCTGCTGACCATTGTCTCCGCACGGGTCATCCGTTTGCTAAAAATCTCTTCCAAATACTCTATAAACCAGGAAGCATCCACATCGACCAGGTATCCTAAGATGTCCACAAGCATACCGTCGAATACCGCTGTTAGTTCTACAGCTGGAATAAGCTCCAGGTTGTACTGACTAAGCAGTAGAGTGGCTTTACGAACTCCAGCCACAGAGTCATGATCTGCAATAGCTATCGTCTTTAAACCACAGGCAGCAGCCAGGGAGAGTAACTCCTCCGGTGAGTAACTTCCATCAGAGGCAGTCGAATGGAGATGGAGATCGATACTTTTCGTGTATGAAGGAGGTTCGATAACATCACTGCCTCTCCTGGAAATCAAGCCGAGATAAGTAGCACCTGACCAATCCTGGATTAATAACTACCCTATGTATATGACAAATAGCCTGCTCCTACACCAACCTCAGAGCGAATAACGGACACGCAGGGCTACAATATCCACACAGAATACATCTGCTGTGATCGACCTGTACTTTGCCTTCGGAGACAGATAGAGCGTAGTTAGGGCAAATCTTGGTGCAAGTTCCACAACCTACACAGTAACTGAGAACATGCAACCTCTTCTCTCCCTGAGTATGGGGTAGCTCTGCTTCATTTATCTCTTCTCCATTGAAGTATTTTAGGTTGAAATGCAGTTCCTGTTCCTTCACCATGCCAACAGCCAGGGAAGCAATACCGGGAATCGCCTGGACATATGCGAATGCATCCCTTATTTCGTCGATTAGGTGACCTCCAGCTAGTGCCTTCATGGCATAGATTCCTTTCTCGGACTGATGACAGAGAGCAATCCCTCTTAACATATCCGAAAGGTTGCCATTGATGATGCCCATTCCTCTTTTGTTAATGATAGGAAAAACCACATCGAACTCAGGCCGCGAAGCTGCAGCGATGCACACATCGGCTCCATGAACAGAGATACCTACAGCACGAATAATACCTCTTGCTTTTAAATCCATTAGCGCTGCAATTGCTCCTGCTCGTTCGTCAAAGACGCTGACATCGGCACGAGCAGCATGGATATGAAAGATATCGATGACATCGCGGTTTAGTTGTGTCCTGGCTTTTTCCACACTGGTACACATAGCTTCATAGGTATCTGAGACAGATTTGCTGGCGATGACCACCTCTCCCTGGAATCCCCGTAAGGCTTCCTCGATGTAAGAGTGGGTTCCATACATCTCAGCAGTATCCAGGAAGTTTATCCCTGCTTCGACACCCTGTCTGATTAACTTTGCACCCTCGCTTTGAGGTATATGCTTTTGATTAGGACCCATGGGCAGTATGCCCATGCACAGATTGGTAACCTCCAGTCCTGTTTCACCCAGCCTGTTTTTCTGCATTGTTTTACTCCTCTCTGGTAACTCCTACAAGGTTAAACAAACCTGCTTCGTCGATCACCTTTATACCATACTCTTCGGCTTTTTGTAATTTCGACCCTGGGCTGACTCCTGCTAAGAGAAAGGAGGTTTGCTTGGATACAGCCGAGGACATTCTGCCTCCATGCCTGGCAATAAAAACTTCCGCTTGTTGCCTGGATAATGAGGGGAGCGTTCCGGTAATTACGAAGGATAGTCCGTCCAGCTCACCTCCGCTGGCAAGAAGCTCGGAGTTGATATTGACTCTTACTCCCGCATCAGTCATGCGTTGCAATATCATCTTTACTTCGTCACTGGCGAAGAAGCTAAAGATGCTCTGAGCGGTACGATCGCCGACATCCGGAATTTCCCTTAATTCTTCCACCTCTGCTTTTCTCAACCTGTCCAGGGTCTCCATCCGCTCTGCCAGGACTTGTGCCAGTTGCCTGCCCACATGGCGAATCCCCAAAGCGTAGATGAAGCGATCCAAAGAAGGCTCTTTACTCCCTTCAATGCTGGCAAGCAGTTTGCGTGCCGATCGTTCACCAAAGCGAGGTAGTTCAAGAAGCTTATCAAGAGTAATTGTGTAAAGGTCAGCAATATCCTTAATGACTCCATTGCCGAATAAAAGAGACACTGTCTGAGTTCCCAGTCCCTCAATGTCCAGAGCGTCTCTGGAGGCATAGTGAACAATTCGCTCCTGAAGTTGCGCCGGACAAACCGGGTTAGGGCAGCGGAACGCTATTTCGTCGTCACGGATCAGCTCGGTCGCACATACCGGACAGGTTTCAGGCATTCTGAACACTTTCTCATTGCCACTGCGTCTGTCAACAAGTACTCCTAGCACTTCCGGAATTATCTCCCCTGCTTTACGGACCAGTACCTGATCTCCAATGCGAATATCGCGTTCATG
>WRDA01000225.1 GCA_009783675.1 Symbiobacteriaceae bacterium
TCGATGAACTGCTGAGCATACCCCTGGGCCAATCTACGGCCCAGAGCCTGCAAGACGGAGCTGCGTTCTTCCTGCACTCTCCTGGTGATGCGTCCGGGCAAGGTTTGAGCCACAGTTCCCTGGCGAGGCGAATAGCGAAAAATGTGCAGACGAGCAAAAGCCATTTCCTCACAAAAGGCCAGACTGTCCCGAAACTCAGCTTCGTTCTCTCCCGGAAAGCCAGCGATCAGGTCCGTGGTCAGAGCGATGTCTGGTATGGTTTGGCGGATCTGAGCCAGCAAGGCACGGTAGTCACTCGTAAGGTATCGCCTGCCCATTCGCTTAAGAGTTTCATCGCAACCGCTTTGCAGAGGAATATGCAGGTGAGGGCAGATTTTCGAGTTAGCTCTGGCGAGCAGGTCGATAAGTTGTTTATCGATATCCGTTGGTTCCACCGAGGACAGGCGTATACGAGGGAGATCAGAAACTTCCAGTAGTCTGCCAAGCAGATCCGCCAGACTCTGTTCCGGATCAAAATCCCGGCCCCAGCGGGAGAGATGGATGCCGCAGAGTACCAACTCGGCATAACCAAGATCTCGCAGATGCTCTGCCTCCCTCACAACCTCATGCAAAGGTCTGCTGCGTTCAGGACCACGCAGGGAGGGAATGAGGCAATAGGTGCACCTGTTGTTGCAACCATCCTGAATCTTGATCAGCGGACGCGTGTGCCCGCTGGGATTGTAGAGATTATAACCGGGATAGGTGCGTGATGGCGTATCACTGCCAGAACTGAAATCGATCCAGCTTTCCCGGATCACTTCTGAAGGCTGACAATCAGACGAGAAAGCCTTATCCCCTGTACAGGCTGTGACCAGATTGCTTTCCTCAGCCTCCCCAATCGTCATAGCCTGGGATATCCGGCACTGCAAATACTCTGCCAGATGGGGTTTTTGATTGTTGTTCAGTATGAGGTCTGCACCCAGACCAGCTGCGCTCAGAGGTGAAGCATCGCTAAAACATCCCATCAGGACGATTAGAGACCGCGGATGCTCCCGGCGCAAACGTCGCACTGCCTGTCTGGTCTTGGCTTCGGCTTGAGCAGTCACGGCGCAGCTGTTGACGATAAAGATCGTCCCTTCCTCTTCCCGGGCAGATATGGAAAAACCTGCTGTCTGTAGCTGAGTAGTTAAAGCTTCGCTCTCGTAGAGATTCACCTTACAGCCGAGGGTCACCAGCCAGCAATTACCAGGAGACATACTCAGCGATCCCCCATGTCACCGAAATGGTAAAGAGAGAGAGCCAGAAGGGTGATTGCCGCCGTCTCGCTGCGTAGGATTCGCGGCCCAATGCTTACCGGCCGGCCTCCTGCCTGACGTACCTGCTCGACCTCTTTAAGGGAAAAGCCTCCCTCGGGTCCGATTAACAAAGCCAGGCGCTTGAGTTCAGGTAACGAGGCGTAGACCTCTTTTAAGCTTTGCTGTTCCTCGTTCTCCCAAGCCAGGACGACCAGATCGAATCCGGTTAGATCCGTCAACCAGTGTTCCAAGGTGATGGGAGCCAGGATGCGGGGTATAACCGAACGCTGTGACTGTTCAGCCGCCTCCTGCGCTATCTTGCTCCAACGTTCCAGCTTGCGGGGTAACTGGTCTTCGTCGATCCTGACTATGGTTCGCTCCGTATATAAAGGCTGAAAGACTGTGGCTCCCAGCTCGCTGCATTTCTGTAGCACAAAATCCCAACGCTCACCCTTGGGAATCCCCTGAGCGATGGTCACCTGGAGTTCAGGTTCGCTATCAACTTTATAGCTCTCGACGATCTCCCCGATGATCTGTTCAGACTCCAGATGAGACAACTTGACGCGGTAAAGATGCCCACGGCCATCCAGGCATTCGATGAAGTCGCCGATACCAAGGCGCAATACGCGGTTGATATGGCGCACATCACCGCCCATGAGGGTCACCAGCGAATTATGTATCTGGTCGGGTAAAATAAAAAAGCGTGGCAGAGACATGGGAGCACCTCTGAGTTGAGAGTGGGATTTAGGATTTAGGATTTAGGATTTAGAGGGTGGAGAGCTATGTTTTGCGGGCGGCGATCGCTACCCAGTCGTCTTCTTCCAGCAGGGTTATTACAGTCAAACCCGCAGCCGTCAGAGCTTCGGCTACATCCTCACGGCGTGAAGTCAGGATGCCGGAACAGATGAAAACTGCGCTTGGGTTCATTATGCGATCTACATCTCTGCTCAGGCGGATGATGACGTCGGCGACAATATTCGCTACGACCAGATCTGCGGTTATGGATACCTGTTGGATCAGGTCCGACTTAAAAACGCAGATAGCGGGTTCATCAAGGAATAGGTTAAATGCTTCAGGAGTTTCGGTGAACTTCAGATCGTTTAGCTGCAGGTTCCCTTTGGTTGCGTCGATAGCCAGGGGATCATTATCGACAGCTAACACTCGTGTTGCTCCCAGCTTCACCGCAGCAACCGTCAGGATACCGGATCCACAACCGACATCGATCACCACCTGGCCAGGATGGAGGTAGCGTTCCATCAGGATCAGGCTTAGTCTGGTGCTGGCGTGATTGCCAGTGCCAAATGCCAAACCCGGGTCCAACTCGATGACCGTCAGGCTTTCGTCTTCGCCTTCCAGAGCTTCCCAAGAAGGTTTAACCAGCAGGTTTCGTCCAATATATAAAGGCTTAAACCAGGCTTTCCAGGCTTCCGCCCAGTTTTCCTCAGCAATCACCCGACTGCTTACGGTTAACGACCCGGTTTGCAAATCCCATTGTTGCAACTGATCTATTTCGGTCTCGATCAGGCTCAGAAAATTTGTCATCTCCTGCTCCCTCTCGGCATCCAGAGGAAACCAGGTCCGAACGATAGCTTCTGCAGCGGGATCAAAACCGTCGGGTAACTCCACATAGTCCCAATCTCCTGGTGTAGACTGGCGTTGCTGAAGTAACACTGGATCGTCAATTTCGACCCCGTTAGCTCCGTGATTCATCAGTACTTCGGCAACCGCTTCGATCGCTTCCTGGTGAAGAGACACGCTTACTTCCAGCCACTTGCTCATGTTTCGCCACCTTCTTCTGGTTTGAATCTACCTTGAGGTAGTATAACACGCTGCCTTGACATAAACAAGAGCATCCTTGACAGCCGGGGCATCCATTCCTTGACAGCCGGAGCATCCTCCTTTATAGTTTGTCCATACATAGCTTTTCATTTTTCCATTCCACCTTCCGTTCATTACGTCCAAATCTGTGTTCATCAGTGCTAATCCGAATGCATAGCATTCGCAAATAGGTAACTCTTCGCCCCTATTCCCTGACAACTCTCCACCCTCCACAATATGGCGACAGAATGTCGCCCCTACTCCCTAAATCCCAAATCCCAAATCCTAAATCCTAAATCCCAAATCCTAAA
>WRDA01000226.1 GCA_009783675.1 Symbiobacteriaceae bacterium
TGTTCGTGTCGATGGTTCAAAAAAAAGATTGATTACTACCTTACCACGCAAGCTGCCGGCTTTCTTAACCTCGGATAGTAAAAGCTTCTTCTGCTCCCTGGCTTCATTGATGACTATGTCGATTTCACTCTGTTCCATCTCTTCCAAACCGAGAATATCTTTGTCTTTCAATCTACGCAGCTTGATTCCCTCCCTTGACCCTGAAGGATAATGAACGCAGGTACAAAAAAAACACCGATCACGCTAGTGGCGATAACGGTATTGTATTCGTAACATCATTCTCAGAGCCCCCTTGTTCATGCCCAAGGTCTCGTCTTTATCCGCAATATTATAACTAACCAAAGTATAACTGTCAACTACCAGTTTTTAACGAACATAAGATTGCTTATAAGTCCAATTCTGCCAATATCCAAAATTGGACTGAAAATTGGACTTTTCAAATGGCCTATTTCAGAAAGTGTCCTGAGATTTACGATTGTTCAGAGCCGTATCTAGTTGCATTTCCAAGCTTCATCAGGTAAAATGGGGTTGTGAGGGTATTAATATGTCAAGGAGGTACATTTCATGTCCAACTGCGTTGGTTGTTCGGAGCGAAAGTTCATGGAAATCGATGAATATATCGATTCCCTGCCCACCTTGCAGGGGTCTTTAATCGATGTCCTAAGTCGCGCTCAGAGCATCTACGGTTACTTGCCCGAGGAGTTACAGCTGCACATTGCCAAACGTATAGGTGTACCTGCTTCCCATGTTTATGGTGTCGTCTCTTTCTATTCCTTTTTCACCATGGAACCCAAAGGTCAGTGTAAGATCAGCCTCTGTCTGGGCACAGCCTGCTTCGTCTGCGGTGCAGAGGCGATTCTCCAGGAGTTTATAGAAGATTTGAAAATAGGCCCGGGGGAGACTACTCCCGATGGAGTATTTTCCCTGGATGCCCTGAGATGTGTCGGTGCCTGCAGCCTGGCCCCGGTCGTGCTGGTCAACGATCGTGTGTATGGTAAAGTCAAACCAGAGCAGGTAAAAGGTATCATCGAGGAGCATATGCAGAGCATGGCTAAGGGAGGGGATGACGATGACTAAAACTATTTCAGACATTTTAGAACTACGTGATCTGCAGCTCAAACTCGCTCCCCGTACTGTCCTGAGATTACCTCCCGAACAGCGGGGAGACCTTCGCCCTGTTACACGTATGAATATTCTCGTCTGTGGTGGTCCAGCCTGTAAGTCATCTGGCAGTGACGAGATCATTGAACAGTTACGCAGTGAGCTGTCTAAAGCCGGTCTCAGTGATGAAGTCACAGTGGTACCTGCAGGCTGCATGGGTTTCTGCGCCCAGGGACCGGTCCTTAAAGTGCAACCGGATAATATCTTTTATGTCCAGGTCAAGCCTGAAGATGCTGCAGAGATAGTCCAGCGCCATATTCGTGGCGGACAATTCGTGGAGAGATTGCTCTATACTCATCCCGACGAAGAGAAACTCTGCTATCATGAAGAAGAGATTCCTTTCTTCCAGGGCCAGGTTCGCATAGCTCTGAGAAACTGTGGAGTCGTCGATCCGGCAGAGATCGATGATTACATTTCTCTCCAGGGTTATCAGGCTCTGGCTCAGGCATTCGAAAAAGGACCGTCCGCAATCATCGCAACATTAAAGGCATCTGGCCTACGTGGCAGGGGTGGTGCAGGTTATCCTACCGGTCTCAAATGGGAAATTACCCAGGGTTACAGAAGCGAGCAAAAATATGTAGTCTGTAACGCTGACGAGGGTGATCCCGGAGCTTTCATGGATCGCTGCATCATGGAAGGAGACCCTCATTCGGTCCTGGAAGCCATGACTATCGCAGGGTATTGTATTGGAGCCGATCAGGGGGTCATCTACATTCGCGCAGAATACCCTCTGGCTGTTAAAGCTCTGCGACATGCAATAGCTCAGGCAGAAGAATATGGCTTACTTGGCAAGAACATCCTTGGAAGTGGTTTTTCCTTCAGCATAAGACTAAGCCTGGGAGCAGGTGCTTTTGTCTGCGGTGAAGAGACTGCTCTCCTGGCTTCAATCGAGGGTAATAGAGGAGAACCGCGGGTCAAACCGCCTTTCCCGGCTGAAAGCGGTTTATGGGGTAAACCCACTGTGCTCAACAATGTGGAGACTTACGCTAATGTTCCAGCCATCGTCCTAAAAGGCGCTGAATGGTTTGCAGCCATAGGAACCGAAAAGAGCAAGGGCACCAAAGTATTTGCTCTGGCTGGAAAGATCAATAACATCGGGCTTATCGAGGTACCAATGGGGACCACCCTGCGCCAGATCATCCATGAAATTGGCGGAGGAATCCAGAACAACAGGGCTTTCAAAGCGGTGCAGACCGGAGGCCCATCGGGAGGTTGCCTACCAGCTTCTCTGTTAGATACCGAAATCGACTATGAATCCCTGACTACTGCAGGATCGATGATGGGATCCGGAGGTATGATCGTTCTCGATGAAGACGATTGCATGGTGAACATCGCGAAATACTATCTGGGTTTCACTGTGGATGAGTCCTGTGGTCGCTGCACACCTTGCCGTATCGGCAACCGTCGCCTCTATGAGATGCTTAATCGCATCACAGCCGGAGAAGGTGTGGCTAAGGATCTGAAAGACCTGCGTGAACTTGGCGAGACGATCAAGGACTGCTCCCTGTGCAATCTGGGGCAAACGGCTCCCAATCCTGTGCTGTCTACCATGCGTTACTTCATGGATGAATATGAAGCTCATGTCGACGAGAAGCGTTGCCCGGCTGGCGTCTGCACAGAGCTGCTAAGCTATACTATTCTGGCGGATAAATGTATTGGATGCACAGTCTGCGCCCGCAATTGCCCGGTCAAGGCCATCAGTGGTGAAATCCGTTCTCCTCATGTTCTGGATGTTGCCAAATGCACCAAGTGTCGCGTCTGTGTCAGTAAGTGTCCCACCAAAGCTATCGTGCGTAAATAAAGGAGGAGCTGGCAATGGATATGATTAACCTGACCGTAAATGGGCTGGCTGTTCAGATCGAGAAAGAACAGACTCTGCTGGCTGCTGCTCGCAAGGTAGGGGTAGAGATACCAACTCTATGTTACTTAGATGGTGAAGAGTTTAACTTTACGAACAGCGTCGGTTCGTGTCGGGTCTGTATGGTCGAGGTGGAACGCAGGCGCAGTCTCGTACCGGCATGTTCGACCAAAGTTGAAGAAGGCATGGTAGTTCGCACAGATTCCATCAAAGCCATTCGGGCCAGACGCACCATGGTTGAACTCCTCCTATCCAACCATCCCAGTGATTGCCTCATCTGTGAGCGCAATGGCACCTGTTCATTGCAGAAGCTTGCCGGGGATCTTGGCATCAGGGATATCAAGTACAAAGGAGAGACTAACCACTTCCCCAAA
>WRDA01000227.1 GCA_009783675.1 Symbiobacteriaceae bacterium
GCCATCGCCAAAGCTTCATTCATTAACGGCTCCACTCCCAGCAATCCCCGCCCCATGACTGAAGAGAACTACCTCGAACTGTTGCAGATAATGGCTAGCTGAAACCTGCTTCGGGGATAACAAGTGAACCCCTCGCACGTTTCAGCTAGCCTGATCTAAAATGGGGACTCCAAGTCCCCATACCCCTGGGCGGGAGACAAGCTCCTGCTGAATCCTGCTTCGGATTTTAGGTTACACACGAAAAGCACCCGCAATCCGGGTGCTTTTCGCTATCTGTTACGCTGCAGGGTGCGGATAATCTGGTTAAGGCCTCGCTCTGTACTCTGCCAAGCCCTGGTGAGAACTCTGCGCCAGGTCGGTGATCCTCGGCGGCTCTTCGCTGTATCTGCCGATGCGAAGGATTCCGCTTGTGCAGCATCCTTCGCAACCACTCTTGGTGCAGAGTACACTCCAGGCAATCCACTCTCCAGGCGTTCCTTCGTTTGTTCCTGTTTGCTTATAGCTACCTGCGCAAGAATGGCTCTGGCAGGGTGTTCTCTGCGAATCGCATCCACAGGAGATACCAGATTATACTCCGCTCCCTGAGCAGTTTGGCTAAGGCGATGCTCGTCACGCTGGGGAAAGATCGAGACGTCATGGTGCCAGAAGTTGACCGTTCGTATCTTGTCTCTGTTTAAGGGACGCGCCAACCTGGGTAATTTGGGGTCCACAGGGATGACCGAGGCTGATAGCATCGGAGCCTTGACAGCCTGGCTGGACCGTTTACCACTGCCGAGTCTCTGACCGGCTTCATGCAGACGCGTCTCGTCCAGCTCACTAGCCTCCGGGCGCCTCCTGCGACGGGATGTTGCGGTTAGCCGATGCAGTATCTGGCGGGCATGACCGTCCCCTTGCCCTGTCTCGTCAGAAGGAGATGGAACAGCGAGGAATCTACCTTTGCCCCGTTGCCGAAAGACCCTGGTGTACAGTTTAGGTTTGGAGGGCATCATCTAGCGCTGCTTGAACCTCGTCCAAGCATCGTCGATGAGTTCGGTTGCTTCGGCGCTGATGTTCTCCATGAACTCGATATCTCCTAAAATTTCCGCCGGAATATAAAGGGCCTTATTCTCCAGGGTCTCGGCGGGTAAAAACTCCTTAGCCGTAGCGACGCAGTTAATATAGCCTGCATATTCGCTGAGCTCTGCGGCAACTTCACCGCGCAGGATATAATCCAGGAAGAGATGAGCATTGTCCACATTTGATGCCTTAGAGGGGATGAAGAAACAGTCGATGCCAAAGCCCATACCTTCTTCGGGATAGACGATCTCTAAACCAGGCTTTTCCCAGGTTGCCCATAAAACCTGTGAAGTGAACATCAGGCCGATAGTAGCTTCTCCGGAGATCATCTTCTCATGAGGGGTGTCGTAGTCTAAAGCGACGATATTGGGTACCAGTTCGTAGAGCTTTTCTTCGGCTCTTTGAATCATCGCCGGATCTTCAGTATTCAAAGATCCACCGAGCATCTTCATGGTGAATCCTACCATCAGGCGGGAGTTGTCGAAAACGACCACTGACTTGGTCAGGGAAGGATCCCACAGACTGGCATAACCGGTGACTGGAATGGTCACTTTGGCAGGATCGTAGACGATCAGTGGCGTGCCTGCGGCGAAAGGAATAGTGTAGTCATCATGAGGATCATAGAACTGACCTCTGAAGGCTGGTTCGATATCTTTCGCATTAGGCAGCTTGTTGTAATTCAAGTTCTGCACCAGACCCAGTTCGGCTGCTTCGGCGATGATGTAATCCGAGGCCAGAACCAGGTCGTAGCCTGCTCCGCCTGAGGCACCAAGTTTGACCAGCATCTCCTCGTTCTGATCGAAGTAGGTATAAATGACCTTGATTCCGGTTTCCTCTTCGAAAGCTTGGATCACGTCATCGACGATGTAGTCAGCCCAGGTGAAGATGATCAGCTCCTGACTGGCGGGAGGCGTGGTCGGAGGAGGTGTGGTTGCCGGTGTGGATGTCGCCGGAGTAGGGGGTGGTGTCTGTTGGCAGGCTGGTAGCAACAGCATCAGGAGAATGAGGATCAAAGCGATGGGTTTACGATGAGACATAAAACGACCTCCTAATATTAATTACTCTTTCAGGCGCTGATGGCGCAGGTAGACTACCAAGGTATAAGCCAGGATAGCCAGGATGATGACGGCCAGCATCAGGGTGCACAGAGCATAGATCTCCGGGGTGATACCCACCTTGGTCAGGGAGTAGACGCGGATGGGCAGTGTATCGCTACCAACGCCCTTGACGAAGAAGGAAATGACCACATCATCCATGGACATGGCGAAGGCCAGCATCGCTCCTGATAAAACAGCCGGAGTGATCAGGGGCAAGGTAATGTCGCGAAAGGCGCGACCAGGGTCTGCGCCAAGATCACGAGCCGCCTCCACTAGATGAGGATCCATCCCTGCCAGTCTGCTCTGGACATTGAGGAAGATGTAGGGAACACAAAAGGTAGTGTGAGCCGCGACCAGGGTTCCCAAGCCGAAGGTGATGTTCAGGTTGCTGAAGAGGGTCAGATAAGCCATGCCGAGGATGATCTCCGGCAACATAAGGGGAGCGATAGCCAGATTTTCCAGGAGGCTCTTGCCTTTAAAGTGCGAACGAGCCATGCCAACCGCTCCAGCCGTTCCGATGAGAATTGCCAGACCACAGCTGGCCAGCGCCACCTTCAGACTATTGCTGAGGTTAGCCATAATCGAACGATTGCTCAATAGTCGGCTATACCAATCCAGAGTGAAACTATGCCAAACACCGTAACGACCAGCGTTGAAAGAGTAGGCAACGACGATCAGCACCGGCAGGTAAGTAAAGATGAAGATCAAAAGCAGATATAATCTGCCTCCCAGCATGAGCCAGTTAGGACGGCGGGATGCACCATGCGCTTCGCCGGTCATCAGAGCATCTCCCCGATGGACTTGCCTCCGGTGATCAAGCGATATGCTCTGATCAGTAGGAGGGTTATCAGGAGCATCACCACGGAGAGCACCGCGCCAAAGGGCCAGTTACGGGCATTGAGGAGCTGAGTTGCTATGAGATTGCCCAGGAGCATCTCCTTGCCTCCTCCGAAGAGATCAGAGATGAAGAAGAGGCCCACCGAGGGGACGAAGACTAAAATAGAGCCGGCGAGGATCCCTGGCATGGTCAGAGGCAGAGTCACCCCGAGAAAAGCCTGCCGTGGCGAGGCGCCAAGATCCCTTGCCGCTTCCAGCAGGGAGCGATCCAGTTTCTCCACGGAGTTATAAATAGCCAGAATCATCAGTGGGATCAGACCATAGACCATGCCGAGAAGAACCGAGCCCTGATTATAAAGGTAGCGCAGAGGTTCCTGCAACCAGCCAAGAGCCAGCA
>WRDA01000228.1 GCA_009783675.1 Symbiobacteriaceae bacterium
TAGGTCTCTGCATTCAGGCTGAAGGTAAGAATTTCCGCATTACCTGCCCGGAATTTCCCGCTATGCTCCCCGCTTACTGGTACCACGCCAATCGCAAGCATAGAAAGGGAAAGGATTCCCGGCGCGCCTTTATCTGGGGTTATACCAGATGGCAGGTGGAAACAGCGTTGGAGTGTTATGGTTCGTATGTACCGGATGCCACCTTTTTCGGTTCAGTCGAAGATTATTGCAGGCAGCATGGTTATGTGTGCTCCAATGACGAATGGGATAATCGCACCGTAAACTGGGAGAAGGAATACCCGAAAAAGAAACGCATCCTCTTCTCGGTCTTCGCTCAGCCCTGGGGACAGTATCAGGTGATGCATACGGTACGGGTATCAGACTTTCAGATTGTCTTCGCTGAGTTTGCCAGCATGAGCGATGGGCTTAAGCAGATGATTATGGACAAAGCCTCCCGTTGCTCCGGATGCAGATACTGTGTGCAAACGGATAAGTCCGGCACCAAGCCTCTGGCGGCATCACATGTGACGCATAACGGAGTCGATAAAGTAATCTGCAGCTACTATCCTTTCTGGTCACTGCGTGAGATTAGCTCGGAGCGGGCAGACCAGCTGATCGAGCTGATGAGCATAGCTGAAAGAGTCTTGGCGGATAAATACGGGGCGCGAGCAAAATAAGTTTACCTGCGCTGGTATTTCGAAGCAGTTGTGTTGGTGCTTAAGACATTCGGGGACACTCGCAAATATGCTTAGAACTCGCCATTGTCAACGGGGAAGAGATTGTTATAGACGAAGCCGGCAAATGATACCGAAAAGCATCATGCGATTCGCTTGATATACGCTAAGACCTTTGGTATAATGCGCTCAAGATGACAACTATTGGAAGCAAGAATCGAAAGGAGAAGCAGTTTTATGAGCTTTTTGGGCAATCTGTTGGAACGCAAAAATTGTGATCTCTGCGGTGAGCAGTTGGGAAGGGTCTTTGGCACCACTAACCTGTCCGATGGCAAGATCTGCTCAAAATGCGCAGGCCTGCTGTCACCGTATTTTACCAATCGAGGCAAAGCCTCTCTGGATCATGTCAGAAATCATCTGAACTATCGGGAAGCGAATAAGGGACTGGTGTCAGCATTTACTCCCAGCCGGACTCTGGGAACAAAAATGAAAGTCATTATCGATGATTCCGCAGGAACATTTATTATTACATCCTCTGGAAATTGGAGATCGGAAAATCCGGATGTGCTGAGCCTGGCTGCAGTTACCGACTGTAACATCACGGTAGAAGAGGGCAAGACTGAACTAAAGACGCAGAACTCGGAAGGAAAACAGGTAAGTTATGTTCCGCCCAGATACAAATATAACTATGATTTCACAATACTTATTTACGTCAACTCACCCTGGTTCAGCGAAATAAAGTTCAAGCTAAACTCCAGCACTATTGAGGAGAAGTCATCAGCTGAATATCGTGAGTATGACGAGTTGGCATATCAGATTAGAAAAGCTCTGACGTCTCCCCATGGTACAAGTATGGTGACACCTGCAGCTCCCCAGGTAACCCAGGTGATACCTGCAGTTCCTCAAGTAACCCAGGCATTCCCTGCGGCTCCCCAGGTAACCCAGGCAACCCCAGTAGCACCAGCCGTTGCGCAAATCTGTCCAAGCTGCGGAGCAATGACTACTCCCGATAGTAATAACCGTTGCGAATATTGTGGCAGTGCACTGAGCAAATAGGAGGAGGTAGACATGTCATTCTTAAACAGAATTAAAAACAGCGCCGTCAGTGGAGCACAGCAGTCTATAAACCAGGCAGCTCGCCAGGTTGGCAACGCCGCTGCCCAGCAGGTAGCCGGAGCTATCTCGGCAAATACGGGACAGGGAGACAACAAGAGCTGGAACTTTGTTTTCGCTGAGATCCCTGTGAACCTGGAACAACTTCGCTCACTTCCCGAAGCATCCCTTAGCGAACCTCATTATGCCGCTGCTCTCCTGATACCAGCTTTGTGCCTATGGACTATCAATCAGCAGGAAGCCATTGCCATGATCAACTTCTTGAAAGGGCCAGAGGCGTTGTCTAACAGGGATATTCAGTTTATGAACGATCGGCTGAAAGGCAAAGAGTACGTTGCCCCATCTTATTTTGTCGGCGCAACACCGCAGAATAATTACGAACCGTCGGAGCCCTATACACTGGTCATTTCCACTAACCCTTACAGCTATGCGCAAAGCGGATATGTCAAACTGTTCATGAGTTCGGGAGGAGCCGACAGTCCTCGTCCGCTTTCCGTGCGTCAAAAGCCGTCTACCGGTGAATGGTTCCTGTGGGAGCAGCACTTACTGTCAGATATCCGGCCACCCGCTGCACAAGACCCCTGGGCATAGGATTTTTCTGCAAACACGGCCCTAACTGCCCTGATAGATGAGGGTTCCACCCTCATACTCCCGGTCATTCCGGCAGGCAAAGCCCGCCTGCATTCACTGGAGCTACGCTCCAGAACCGCGCATTAGCGCGGTAATAGTCGCACATGTCTATCATACTTCAGGGTGAACGTCGTTCATGTGCGTCTATATAACCAGGAGGTGATTTGTTGCGCAAGTTTATTATCGATACGGATACCGCTTCTGACGACGCTGCAGCAATCATGATGGCGGTGTTGTCGAAGCAGATCGACTTACTTGGCGTAACCGTGGTCGCTGGTAATGTAAGCATGGAGCAGGCATGCTTGAATGCTCTGATGACATTAGAAGTATGTGATGCCGATGTACCTGTCTTCGCGGGAGCAAAGCGCCCCTTGTTTCATGAGCGCAAAGAAACCATAAGCGTGCATGGTATTGACGGAATGGGCGATAGAGGTATCATTAACCCTACGAAAAGCCCCCAGGAAGACCGCGCCGTAGAGTTTATCCTGGATACGGTCAACAAATACCCCGGAGAAGTAGAGATTGCCGTCCTGGGTCCGGCAACCAATATCGCTTTGGCTGTGCTGACCGATCGGGAAACCATGCGCAAGGTCAAGCACATCTGGTCCATGGGTACTCCTGGCTTCGGTCCGGGTAATGCTACTCCGGTCTCCGAGTTTAACGTCTTTATCGATGCTGAAGCTTACAGCCTTATGCTGGCTGCAGGTGTCCCGGTAACCATAGTCGGCTTTGACCTCTGTTTGGGAGAGATTGGTCTGGATGAGGAAGAACTGGCTTATTTGGAGTCACAAGGCAAAGCAGGTCTCTTCCTGAGCGAAGCAACGAAAGTGCTGCTGGAATTCAACAGG
Organism: Symbiobacteriaceae bacterium; assembly: GCA_009783675.1. Classification (GTDB taxonomy): domain Bacteria; phylum Bacillota; class JAAYKD01; order JAAYKD01; family WRDA01; genus WRDA01. The sequence continues at coordinate 3,266 of WRDA01000228.1, forward strand.
CAAACCCGTGGCGTATCCATGGTGGATCTACCGGATGCCATAGCTATGGCAGTAGCTTTATGGCCAGATTTTGTCCTTGGCAGGGTGAAATGCCTCTGCCACTGCTGCTGTGA
>WRDA01000229.1 GCA_009783675.1 Symbiobacteriaceae bacterium
GAAAGTTCTATGTAGGGATAATTGATAATTGATAATTGATAATTGATAATTGATAATTGATAATTGATAATTGATAAAGTTGAAAGTTGAGAGTGAGTTATGAAAAATCAGGACATAGGTATGTGAACCCTAATTATTCATTATTCATTTTTCATTATTCATTGTCAATTGTCCATTATCCATTGTACGGCGGCAGGATGCCGCCGCTACTCCATCGGCGGTATATGGGTCTCGAACCAGCGTAGAATCTGGCGCAGGCGGTCGGCGCGGTTCTGGGGTTTCCCGCTGCGGGAGAGTTCGTGGTTTTCTCCAGCGAAGCGAACGAATTCAGTTGTCACTCCCAGGCGCTTGAGGGCTACGAACCACTGCTCACCCTGTTCCATCGGGCAGCGATAGTCCTCTTCGCTGTGGATGATCATGATGGGAGTCTTCACCTTGGGTGCATAGCGGATAGGGGAGCGCTCCATGATGAAATCTTCGGCATCCCAGAGATCGCGTCCGCCAAAACCGGATCTGTTACCCGTCCAGCCGTTATCTGCCACGCCGTATTTGCTGTACATATTGCTGACGCAGCGCAGGGTGACCGCGGCATTGAAGCGCTGGGTATGCCCGACGATCCAGTTGACCATGTAGCCACCATAAGAACCACCGGTGCAACCAAGGCGGGCGGTATCGATCCAGGGATTTTCGGCGATAGCTTGGTCGGTGATGGACATCAGATCCTGATAATCACCGCCACCCCAGTCACTTATCACTCCCAGAGCATGCTTCTCGCCATAAGTGGAAGACCCTCTGGGATTGGAGAAGAGGACAGCGTATCCTCTGGCTGCCAGGAGCTGGAACTCATGATTGAAGGCGTAGCCGCTGGCTCCGTAGGGACCGCCATGGATCTCCAGGACCATAGGGTATTTTTTGCCTTCTTCAAAACCATAAGGTTTCATCAGCCAGCCGTGAATCTTGCCACCATCGGGGCTGGTTGCTTCCAGAGGCAGGGGATCGGACAGCTGCACCTGCTCAAGCAGAGGCATGTTCAGTTTGGTCAGACGAGAGGTCTTGCCGGTCTCCCCGCAGGTATAATAGATATCGCTGCCACACCAGAAGCAGTCGACGATCATAACCAGGTTATTTCCCTGCATATCCAGGCTGGTGATGGAATGGGTGCCGGTGGTCAGCATCTCGTAATTGCCCTCTGTCAGCGAGAAACGATAAATGTTTCCCTCACCGCGCCAGCAGATGATGGTGACGATGGACTGACTATCCGGACTCCAGAAGAAGGATTCGTTACCGGCATCGGCACGACTGTCTCCTCCCACATTGGGACCGACAGTATAGTCGAAGGCAGCGGTCAGATTACGGGAAGCTCCTCCCTCGGCCGGACGAACCAGCAAGCTGGTATTGACCCCATTCTTACCCTGGCCGAGCTCATGGCCCAGGTAAGCGATCCATTTACCATCAGGAGAGTAGCGGGGATTGCCGGCGGTGCCCTCGTTAAAAGTCAGAGCTTCCACCTGGCCACCCTCTACAGGAACCCGCCAGATATTCTGGATCTGGTTGATCTCGTCGTTCTCCAGGCGTGAAGAGGAAAAAGCGATCCACTTGCCATCAGGGGAGAACGCGGGCGAAGATTCACTGAACTTACCGTCAGTGACCTGCTTATATTCCTTGGTCTTCAGGTTCAGAGTAAAGATATGGTGCGGACGCGGATCGATGAAGCCTGATATGCCGTTAGATTTGTAGCGAATGTTGGTGATGACGGTCATGTTGGGATTCTTCTTCTCAGCTTTGGTGCCAGGGACCCGGGAAGAGAAGGCGATTAAGCCTGGGGTGGCACTGCTCCAGGTGATTTCAGTGATCAGTTCGTCCCAGTCGGTCCATTGCACCGCTTCGCCACCAGCCAGGGTGATACGCCAGATCTGGTTCTTGCCACTGCGGTTGGAGAGAAAGAAGATATAGCGACTGCAGGCCGACCAATTCGGCTGGATGTCGCGAAAGAGTTTGTCGGTGGTCTGATGTACTGTAAATGGTCGGGCTTCACTCCAGCCTTCCTCAGTCTTGTCCAGGAGCCAGAGGGTGCTGCGATAGCCGTTCTTCTCTGCATCCATGGTGGTTACGGTGAAGACGATATGTTTGCCGTCGGGACTGAGGCGTGGTGTGCCGGGAAACTTCATCTCCAGGAGATCTTCGACAGTGATGGGGCGCTTGCTCAAGATGATCCTCTCCTTTTCGTAATGATCTGATCACCTGTTTCTTCTATACGTGGCGGAACTAATCCTGCAGACCCCAAATCCCAAATCCTAAATCCTAAGACCTACCCCCCGCAATCCTTCGCCGCATCGCGCATGGTTTCCAGGGCATGCTCCAATACCGGCAGAAAGGCGCCGAGATTTTCGCTGACTGCCTTTTCGGATCCTGGCAGGTTGATGATCAGGGTGAACTTGCGGACCCCGACGATCCCTCTGGAGAGCATAGCTCTGGGGGTATGCTTCAGTCCTTCGGCGCGCATGGCTTCGGCAATGGCAGGGACTTCGTAATCTAGTACGCTCTTAGTCGCCTGAGGGGTGACATCTCGGGGGCTCAAACCAGTACCACCGGTGGTCACGATGAGATCCACCTTCAGATCATCGCTGCCCTCTCGCAATAAGGCAGCGATCTGATCCTCCTCATCGGGGACGATCCAGGTTTTAACTACTTCGATTCCCAGGCTCTCCAGCATCTCTCTGACCCGGGGTCCGGAACGGTCTACCCTTTCTCCCACCGACCCCTTATCGCTGGCTGTGATAATTGCTGCACGGTAAATTTCCTGATCCATATTCTTCCTCCTCGGTGATTCGTCGTAGACATTAATGAACGATTGTAATCCTCAAACCAGTCAAATTATACGAGGGGTTCACATAGTCTCCTCGCAGCAGGTTCTTGCCGACACCACCCTTATCCGACCGCTGTTAGTTATGTCATAGCCGCCAAGGTTCAGTAGATCCTGCCTGAAGCCTTCACTGCCAAGGACCTCAAGTAGCTGCTTGATCTCCGGTAAATCCAGGTTACCGGCATCCAGAGCCAGTTCGTAATCCTCTTCGGCCAGAGGAATAAACTCCAGATCGAAACTGCGAGCCGCAGAGAGAATGCCTAAACCGGCATCGGCGCTACCACCGGCGACTGCGGCGGCGACTGCCAGATGAGTGAACTCTTCACGCTCATAGCCGTAGACCTCGCTGGGAGCTATCTGCTCCTGTTTTAAGAACATATCCAGGAGCAACCTGGTTCCAGCGCCACGCTGGCGGTTGACGAAGCGCAGTCCTGGTCGCTTAAGGTCACGAATCCCTGTGATGCCCAGCGGGTTTCCTTTTGCTACCATCAGACCCTGAGATCGTTTAGCCA
>WRDA01000230.1 GCA_009783675.1 Symbiobacteriaceae bacterium
CTATCCTGGTGTGGCCGAATATCGCCGTCTTCTCCTGGATCCCCAGTGTGAGCCTCGGCAATAACTACGAGCATTACGAGGTCATCAGCAGCGAGTATGGCTCTCGCTTCATTCAGCCTTCCATCGGAATTGGACTGAAGCACGAAGGAACCACGGTGAAGCCGGATACGGCTGCGGACCCTGGCGCGACCTCCCTGTTCACCGCTAATAATAACCCGGTTTCGGGTTCCAATCTGCAGCGCATCTATACCAATGTGGCTCTGCGGGATGGTAGGCATTTCTTCAGCGTCGAGATCGACGGAGGCAGGATCAGCTATGGCACCTGGCAAGGCCTTCTGGGCATGGATATCGAAGGTGGCGTGAGCATCAAGGGTGTCATGTATGAGGATGACTACACCGGATCAAGATAAACCGTAAGCTGGCAGATAGCAAGTGGTCTGTACATACTTGAGAGTCGGGTATATATATTCCGCTATCGTACACAGGATGATGCGGGAACCTGATGGTCAAAATAACCGTTAGTATTAGCAACGCCATGTCTCCCAAAAAGAGATACGGCGTTGATCTTTATACAAGCGCTGAACTTTGTACTTGATAACGAAGAGATGCACTAATATACTGTATCTGATAAACCGCGTGCAGAAAGGGGAGGGATTTCATGATCGAGCTGCATCTCGACGAGGAAGTCCTGGCGCAAAATGTCGCCGTCGCGAGAGCTAAAGGGATAGTTTTGCCCACGCTGGCAGAGCAGGCGGATCCTGCTCTGGTACCGGCTATAATCAGGGAAGGGTTACCTAATGTAGGCCTGTGGGAGATCGATCCTCTGAATCTTTTCAGGATTACCTGGCATAATCAGCCACTGGAGCATGGTGGTTTGTTTGCAAGAGTCAACAGTTTCGAGATCCCGTCCGCTCTTACTGGCGTTAAGGCCCGTATCATCGGCTTGGTGGGTAAGTGGTTCCCTACAGGTTGCCACAAGGTTGGCGCTTCCTATGGTTGCCTGGTCCCCCGCCTGATTACTGGCCAGTTCTCAGCCAGGTATCATCGGGCAGTCTGGCCTTCGACGGGTAATTACTGCCGCGGAGGAGCCTTCAACTCCCGTCTGCTCTCCTGTAAGTCGGTGGCTATTCTCCCGGAGGGGATGAGCCGCGAACGTTTCGACTGGCTGAGGACTGTGGCCGATGAAACTATCGCCACACCGGGAACGGAAAGCAATGTCAAGGAGATCTTCGATGCGGTGCGGGAGATTAGGCTGGCGGATCCCGATGCTTTCGTTTTCAATCAATTCGAGGAATTTGGTAATTATCTCTGGCATTATGCGGTCACCGGACCGGCAATGCTGGAAGTTGTAGAGCAGTCTGGAGGACGCCTGGCCGGGCTCTGCCTCACTTCAGGTTCAGCAGGAACTCTGGCTGCAGGAGATCGTCTGAAGGAAGTCTATCCCGGGATGCAGATTGTCGCCGGCGAAGCTCTGCAATGCTCTACCATGTTGAACAACGGCTATGGAGAGCATCGCATCGAAGGGATTGGTGACAAGCATATCCCCTGGATCCATAATGTTCGCAACACCGATATGGTTATGGCTATCGACGACCGGGATGTCCTGGCGTTGTTTCGCTTGTTCAACGACCCTCAGGGGTTGGCGTTCCTCGAGGCTGAGTCCGGGTTGGATGCAGCCGACCTGGCGAGCTTAAGCCTTTTGGGGCTCTCGGGGATCGCCAATCTGCTGATGGCCATTAAGTTTGCTACTCTTCACGACTTGACCGGTGATGATATCGTTCTCACCGTTTTCACCGATTCCGCTGCCATGTATATTTCACGCCTGGAGGAGATGCAAGCTATCGATGGGGATTATACTTTCGCTAAAGCAGCAGAAGACTTTAAGCGTTTAAATCAGCTCTCTCCGGAAGCGATACTGCTGCTTAATGATCGGGAGCGCAGACGGATCCATAACCTTAAATACTATACCTGGGTGGAACAGCAAGGTAAGACAGTGGCTGAACTGGAAGCGCTCTGGTCTGAAGAGGGAACCTTCAGAACCGCCCAAGGGCTCCAGGGCGAGGTGGATGCTCTGATCAGGTCTTTCAATGCCAAAGTCCTCGCTTGTTGAGAGACGCAATAGCAAATCGCCTCAGACCGAAATCTGAGGCGATTTGCTTGTTAACTCTATTCGCTGGTCATTAGCGTCTTTTGTATTCCTCCAGGGTCAGTGGCCGGTTAGTTGTCAAGGATCCACCGGTGTTAATGGATCTTGGCGATGAACTCCTTTAGGACACTCTCCAGATCCGGAGATCCGATCTCCTGCAGGGCGTATTCTACCCTGGTGCAGGGTTTGCTGATCTGCACTACACGCTGCAGATCGATGGGGGTGGCGATTACGACGGAATCGCAGGGCACTTTATCTATGGTAGCCGTCAGGTCCCTGATCTGTTCGTCACCATAGCCCATGGCGGGCAGGAGATGGCCAATACCCGGATAGATGCGATAGGTATCGGCGAGTCTGCCCACAGCGTACTCTCTGGGGTCGACGATCTCTGCGGCTCCAAAACGTCTGGCGGCGACGATGCCTGCACCGATCTTCATTTCACCATGGGTGAGGGTGGGGCCATCCTCGATGCACAGCACCTTTTTACCCCGGATGACTTCCGGATTCTTGACGGTGATAGTCGAGGCGGCGTCGATGACTATTGCTCCGGGGTTAACCTTCTCAATATTCACCCGCAGAGTCTGGATGTTCTCGTAATCGGCGGAATCTATCTTGTTGATGACCACTACATCCGCCAGGCGCAGGGTGACCTCGCCGGGATAGTAGGAGAGTTCATGCCCCGGACGGTGAGGGTCGACAACCGTGATCATCAGGTCGGGTTTATAGAAAGGGAAGTCGTTATTGCCACCATCCCAAAGGATGACGTCGCAACCATCGGGATCGTTCTCGGCGGCGCGCAAAATGGCTTCGTAATCCACCCCGGCATAGATGACATTGCCCCGGTCGATGTGAGGCTCATACTCCTCCATCTCCTCGATGGTGCAACGATGCTTAGCCAGGTCGGTAATGGTAGCGAAGCGTTGAACTTTCTGAGCAGCCAGGTCTCCATAAGGCATGGGATGGCGAATGGCAATGACTTTCAAGCCCTGCTTGATCAGTAGTTCGGCTACACGGCGGGAAGTCTGGCTCTTACCGCAGCCTGTACGGGAGGCTCCGATAGCGATGACCGGCTTTGTACTCTTGATCATGGTGTTCTTGGGTCCCAGGAGAGCGAAGTCGGCTCCAGCAGCATTTACTTTAGCCGAGATGCTCATCACCGACTGGTATGGGAGATCGCTGTAAGAGAAGACGCAGAGATCGGCATCCAG
>WRDA01000231.1 GCA_009783675.1 Symbiobacteriaceae bacterium
AAGCCGCACAATGGGGATACTGTTCCAAGCCAGAGTTTCCATGCCGAACTCGCTCTTCACCATGGTGAATGAGGTAGCTCTGTCGGCGATGCTCTGAAATACACTATACATCTCCCGGTTCACCAGAATAAAGGTTGTGGAACCGTCCAGACGTGCTGCCAAACGACGAAGTCCATCCATAAAGGCTTTCCAGTTGGTATCGATGGCTGCAGAGGTGCTGAGATCGATAGCGGGTAAAGCCAGGTCGGTGGTGCTGCCGGTGATAGCCTTATCCAGACCATCGAAGGCTTTGGCATCCACAGCGATGTCTCCGTTGACGAAGGTATCGCTGAAGGTAGCGATTGTGGCTTGCACCAGCTGTTGTTGCTGGAAGACTATCTGGTTAGTCACCCCGTGGACATGGTCGGCGATGACCCGGTCGATACCATAGGTGCCGCCGAAAGGTTTTAAGGTGACGGTGACCAGTTTGGTAGTAGCCTCTTCGGCGACATACTCAGTGTTGATCTCTCTGAAACCGGCGCTACGCATATGGTCGACCCGGTTATAGACATAGTTCAGGGTGGAACCGCCATTATAGGCAGCGTTGTCGTCGAAGAGCATTCTGTTCATCAGGTCATCCTGGCGAAATTCATCGATGACGACCTGAGCTAGTTTGTCCTGGGTCAGCCTACGGGCATCTGATAAAGTTACGGGCATGGTTTATCGTTCCTTTCGTCATGGTGCGCTCCCAACCGGCTTGATCTTTGCCATATTGGCAGCCATCTGCTCGGATATCACCGATGTCAGGGTCATGGGAGCGGTGTTGGGAGGCGGGTTGCCTCCCTGAGGTTGGTAGGGGTATCCCGGGGGTGGCGTTTGCGTCCCCGGAGGCGTTGCTTCGGCGAAAAGATAACCCTGCTCCTTGCGCAGGGCCTCGATCTGCTCTCCTAAGCCAAGGAGCTGTTCTCCGTCCAGCTTGACCTTTGTCATATCCAGAAGGGCTTTGGTCGCTTTAACACTTCTGGCTCCGGAGGTTACCAGTGCCAAGTCCACAGCAGCGGTTAATCTGCTTTGCACAAGCTCAGCAGCAGATGCATCACTCTCTGTCTTATACTTCGCCTGAAGATCGTTTAGTTGCTTCTTTAACTCCTCGTTCTCCCCTGCGCCTTTCTTCAATGCAGCGATATCAGTATCACGCTGCGCCAGTTGGGCTTTGAGCCCTTCGGCTTCTTCACTTCTGGCGTTGTACTGGGCTTTGGGGATGACATGCTCGGGTGCTGCTTTCTTAATCGCTTCAAACTGTTCGTCGGTTAGGGTGATACCCTGATCTTGCATCATCTTTCTGAGCCATTCCATGATTTCATCATCCTCCATAGATTTTTATAGCAGCTCTCCTGCTAAAGGGAGTTGCCACATATACCGGTGGCACGGTAGAGGGGTATAAAAAAGCGCCGGTGCATTGCACTGACGCTTTAGGGAACTTAGAACGTGGGACTATAGTGACTGCGTAGGCCATTCGTTTCTTGGCACGCTTGTCAGTTCCAATCCAATAATTGACTGCGCATCGGGAAAGTCGTGAGTAGAAAAGTCGATTTTAGCGTCGATGCCTTCGTAGCTCAGTTGCTTTGCAAACGTAGGGTAAGCTTTAATCATCCTTCCAGTGCTATCTCGCAAATAAAGTGTCCAACTGTTTTTGTTTTCACAGGATCCCGTAAACCATACGACACCTCGACTTTTAATCATAACTGCATTTTCAATTACCATCCTAAACACGTCTATCCCTCCTTCTCGTCTAGTAGCTTCGCTAGTGCTATCTTATGGGATTCAAGACCTTCTGTCAAGACCTCTACTTCAAAACTTGTAATACCATATGCCAGGCGGTGATGCAGCAGCTTTTCCTTTGCTTCCACTTCCATTTCTTCTCGCATTATGCTATATCTCTTTTCGTCGTTAAGTACATCCGGTGTTAAACGCCCATCTGCCATCTGTGCGGTGTGGATTAACTCTTCAAACAGACCTGATGCCGACACACGAGAATGGAGAACAATGATCGGGAGTTCACCGAAACCAGTAAACATGACGAAAGCTTCTTTACCTTGACTGGTTAATATCTGATCCCATTCTTCACTTTGTTCAATAATGCCGCCTTGTGCTTCATAAGCACGCTTTACTCGTATAAGAAGCTCGGGATTTACGGGTTCCTGCTTAGCTATAATGTCTGCTGCTTTTGTTGAGTAAATCGGTGTTTGATCGCCATTGCTCCCGGTGATAAGAATCACCGCTTCCAGTCCAGCCTTCCACTGGGCATATGTCATGTCCCCTGGCACGTAGTAAGTCTTCCCATCGGCGCCTCTGGCGATGCGTTCACCACCCAGATCCTCGAAGTAGGGTATGGTTGTGGACCGGCACCAAGGGTGCATTGGGGGGTAGTTCACTCCCGGGATGGCGTCTTTGGTAGGGAACACTTGCCCATCCAGTTCCTGGCACATCTCACTGGTTCTGTCGTCTAAGGTAGCCAGATACTGGTAGCGATCCACCCCCATATCCTCATAGGCGTCTTCGGTAGCCTGATTGAGGATATAGTTCGCTTCGGTGCGAACCAGGCGCTCTGCCTGCCAGCGCTGCCCTCCTCTGCCATCGGGGTTACCTAATCCAGCCGCATGCAGGTTACGGGTCATCTCGTCGATGCTCTGCCCCTGAATCAGTCCTCTGACCAGAACTCCCTCCAGAGATTGCACGAATCCCTCTTCCAAGTTCCATATCTTGGAAGAGAAATCTGAACCACTCCAAGGATTAGCCAGCAGCGCCTGGAAGACCCTTGGATTAGCCTTACCGAACTCTACTCCAACCCCTGTGCCTTTGAAGTTATCGAAGGCTGTCCTGCTGCGGGTATCGTCGTAAACATCCCAGAGGGTCTGTTCCACTTGGCTGCCGAGTCTGCTGTATAGTTTCCCGCCTTCCATCATGATACTGGCTTTCTTAGCCTCCAGCACCTGCACTCTGGCTCTGGTTGACAGAGCATGCAGCCTGGAGTAGTTTTGCGATCGATACCTGGCATCCTTCATCCAGGCTATGTAGTCATTGACATCGCCCTGGAACTCTGAGCGATCAGCGTCGGTGAGATACTTAACGGCATCTCCGTAATCCATACCGTTGACATCGCCATAGCGTTGATACAACCTGCTGATAGCTGCTTCGATATTCCTGACTGCAGCCAGCATCTCACGGTCTAAGGTGCTCTGTAGACGCTGAACCTGTCTTTCAGCAGAGATAACCCGTTCCTCGGATCGCTGTTGCCAGTAGCTACGGCTCTGCGGTGGCATCGTCAGCCTCATCAGCTGCCTTGGTCTGATCCGGAGTCTTGGG
>WRDA01000232.1 GCA_009783675.1 Symbiobacteriaceae bacterium
CAGACCCCAACCCTGGCGATCCTCGTCAATCGGGAAGAAGAGATAGCTTCTTTCGTACCTCGGGATTTCTGGGAATTGGAGGGAACTTTTCAGATTCCGGACAGAGATGGCGAATCATTTCGCGGGCGTTGGTTCAGAGGGGAAGAGCAGCGAATTTTCGATGCCAGAGAGCTGGAAGAGCTACAGGCACTGTTCAGTGAAGGATTCCCTCAATCAGCCAGGATCGTCTCCTGTGAGAGTAAGGAACGACAGGAATCTCCACCTCTTCTCTACGATCTAACCTCTCTGCAACGTGATGCCAACCGACGATTCTCCCTCACGGCTTCGCGAACCTTAAGTATTGCCCAGAGCCTTTACGAGAAGCATAAAATCATTACCTATCCACGGACGGATTCCCGCTTTCTTACCCCGGATCTCATCCCGAGTCTGATGTCACGTTTAGAAGCTTGTAATTCTCAGGGAGCTCTGGCTGCCATTGTCGGAGAGCTAAAAAGCCTGAAACGCATGCCAGCTGGCGGACGTGTAATTAATGCTGCCAGAGTTCGGGATCACCATGCTATTATTCCTACAGAGACCAGGGTAAACTGGCAGAGATTGACTGCTGATGAGAGACGGATTCTGGAACTGATTCACCAGGCATTTCTGGGCATCTTCCTCCCTGAAGCCCGCTGGCTGGATTGGGAGGTTATTACCGAGAGCCACCGGGAGCTCTTCCGTAGCAAGGAATCGCAGCTGGTTGAGTCCGGCTGGCGTAAAATCCTGCAGCGGGGATCGACTCCCAGCTCGGGTAATTCTGATGAGATCGCAGTAGCTCATCAGGGAGCCTTGGTAGATGATTTAGAATCTGAACCTCTGAAGGCTGCAGAGATCTTTAGTCAACTGGATGCTACAATGGAGATCTCTCTGATCTCCCTGGATGCTAAAAATGGTGTTACTCGCCCGCCGTTACGCTTCAGCGAAGGCACTTTGCTTTCAGCAATGGAGCGAGCCGGCAATCTTCTCACTGATGAGCAGTTGAAAGAAGCTATGCGTCAGGGAGGGTTAGGTACACCGGCTACCAGAGCAGCGATCATCGAACGGCTTAAAGAGGTAGCTTATATTCGAGGTCAAGGCAAGGAACTGATCCCTACTGCGAAGGGTATAGCATTGATCAGAAGCATAACTATCGAAGATTTGCGATCACCGGAAATGACCGGCCAGTGGGAAGCCAAGCTGGCGGCTATCGAAGCAGGCGAGTATGACCCTGACAGTTTTATGGCAGAGCTGACCGCTTTGGTAGTGAACCTGACAGCCAAATGCCTGGCCAGTCAAGCCATGGCACTCGCCGATGCCAACCAAATCCTCCGACACAGCGCAGACAAAGCAACCGCTCCGGAAGCTAATGAGCAGAAAGAGCAATTACTTCCGGGCAGTCGCCTGACTAACCAAGTGGTGATGGTAAAGGGAGAACCGCTGCTCTGCCCTTTATGCCAGGCTCCGGTAATGCAAAACAGTAAGGCATATTATTGCAGCCGCTGGAAAGGGGATCCGCCATGCGCCTTGCATGTCTGGAAGACAACGGCAGGCAAGACTCTGACCCCACTTCAGGTGCAGCGTCTGCTGCATAAAGGTTCCACGGGAGTACTCAAAGGGTTTCGCAGTAAACAGGGTAAACCCTTTAGTGCTAACCTTATACTCGACCAAGGGAAAGTCAGCTTCAGTTTTGCTAATAATGGATAAAAAAATAGCGTCTTGGTAAAGACGCTATGAGATAAAAGATAAGCTTTACTTTTTCGACCAATCGAAAACGAAGGCTTTCTGATCTTCATCCCATTGCCCGGAGAGATGAGCCAGCTGCAGTCCTTTTTCAGTGAACCATGACCAGATCAGAGCTGAACAAATCTGTCCGCTGTTCTTGTTGGTGACAAATTTGAACGCTTCCTGAGATGTATCCACCGGTTTGAGATAGATAACTTTCTTGGTCTCGTCGAAACCAATGCGCATATACTTCTTACCCATTTCCAGGATTGCTCTGGTCATCGTGGAGTTAACCCGGATTCCCTTAGGTTTGTTGGTGAAGACGATGCGGCACGGATCGCTTGAAGGGACACCTGCATTTGAACGTGTTGCCGAAAACCATTTAATAGGCACTTTACAACCTCCTTTTCTATTTATTTGTATGTGTAGAACGAATGTATAATAACATACCATGAAGGCAAACGCAATACCGAATAGTGGCTTCTACAGCTTATATTTGTGTAAATAGTACGGTATGTTATAAGGGGAATATGACGGGTGTTGCTCTCTATTTATCACTATAGGATATTAGCACTTCTGTGACTTCACAATCACTTCCCAGGCGCAAGCAGGGTCCCCAGTATCCAACACCACCTGTGACAATGAAAGTAGTCGTATCAATATCCATGCGTCCATGGTTGAGATCATAGATGCGACCTACCAGCAGAGTAATAGGCCAGATCTGTCCGGCATGTGTATGACCAGAGAGTTGCAGATCGATGCCAAGGAGAGCGTTGGCTGCGAGATTACGAGGCTGATGATCCAAGAGAATAACTGGCTGAGAGTCGTCAGTTTGGCTTAACAGATCTGCGAGAGAAACGCGATCGCTAAGGGGACGGCTGCGCATACCTCCCTGGTCTTCACGACCGATCAACCAGCATTTTCCGGGAATTGAGACAACTTCGTCCCGCAGGACCGTTATCCCGGCTTGAGTATAGGCTTCTACGAGATCATGTACCCGACCATTGTAGAAATCATGATTGCCCAGGATGACATAGATACCATGAGTAGAACGAATGCTGCCGAGGAGATCAGCTCCCCGGGCATCCAGAAACGGCTGGACTTCCATGGTCACCGTATCTCCAAGGATTACGACCAGATCGGGGTTACGGCTGTTGATCAGCTCCACACTGCGTTCTATGACAGAGGTATCGACCAGGGAATCCCAGTGCAAATCCGAAATGGCTATCAAGCGCATTTCATCGAGTACAGCCCCATCTTCGCTCCTGGCTGTGCCCGACCAGCCGAGTTCATAGGAATGCAGTATGGGATGTGCTGCATGCATGCTGCCATAAAAGAGAATGATAATTGTAGCAGTAAGGGATACAACCGATAGGGCGGGAGCCAGCCATGAGGTATTTGGTATTGCGGATCGGCTGAGCAGATAAAAGATTTGCAGGCAGATGCTGCTCAGTAGATGACAGAGGAAGAGCAGGATGATAATAGTCAGATGCCAGTAAAGATAGCTGTTTAGCGGTCTGGAAACCGTTTCTGGCAGTCTTTCAGAGCAGAGAGCCAGCAACATGGGGCCAAAACCTGCCAGGTAAAACAACAAACGGAAAACG